>NZ_AMRL01000014.1 GCF_000299935.1 Oceanibaculum indicum P24
AGCCGGTCCAGCGCGGCGCGGGCATCGCCGGCCAGCGCGGCCTCGCGCCCGGCATCGCTGTCGAGCTGGCGCAGCCGCTGTTCGGCCAGCGCCTTGGCGTCGGCAATCCGGCGCTCCTCGGCATCCAGCTCGGTCTTCTTGATCGTCAGGTGCTGGAATTGCGCCCCGGCCTCGGCTTCGGCCTGCCGCAGGCCGGGCAGCTTCTCCTGCGCCTCGGAGGCGAGGCGGGAGGCTTCCGAGACCTCGCCGGTCAGCTTCGCCACCGTGCGTTCGGCCTCGCGCAGCCGGGCCAACACCGTCTCGCGTTCGGCCAGCGCCTGCTGCCAGCGCAGATGCAACAGGATCGCCTCGGCGCGGCGGATATGGTCGGAAAGGTTACGGTAGCGGCCAGCCTGCCGCGACTGGCGCTTCAGCGCCTGCAGCTGGCTGTCCATCGTCTTCAGCACATCTTCCAGCCGGGCGAGGTTGCCCTCCGCCGCCCGCAGCCGCAGCTCCGCCTCATGGCGCCTTGAATGCAGGCCGATGATGCCGGCGGCTTCCTCCAGCAGCATGCGCCGGTCAGCCGGCTTGGCGTTGATGATCGCACCGACCTTGCCCTGGCTGACGAGGCCGGGGGAGCGTGCACCGGTCGAGGCATCGGCGAACAGCAGCTGCACGTCGCGGGCGCGCACCTCCTTGCCGTTCAGCCGGTAGGCCGAGCCCTTGTCGCGCTCGATACGGCGGCTGATCTCGATTTCCAGATGGTCGTTGAAGCCGACCGGGGCGCGGCGCTGGCTGTTGTCGAGATGGACCGAGACCTCGGCGATATTGCGCGGCGTGCGGCTGGAGGTGCCGCCGAAGATGACGTCATTCATCTCCCCACCGCGCATCTGCCGGGCGGAGGTCTCGCCCATCACCCAGCGCAGCGCCTCGACAAGGTTGGACTTGCCGCAGCCATTGGGACCAACGATTCCGGTGAGGCCCGGCTCGATCAGCAGTTCGGTCGGATCGACGAAGGATTTAAATCCCGTAAGGCGGATTTTCCTGAACTGCACCGATGCCCCATTCCCCGGATGATATCGCCGGCTGCTCCCGTCAGGAGCCGCCGACCAGCGGTTTCAGCACCTTCTCGAACTCGGCGAAGGGCTGCGCCCCGCTGATGACCGCCTTCTGCTCGCCATTCACCCGGACGATGAAGGTCGGCGTGGACTGGATGTTGTAAGCGTTCTGGCCGTCCAGCCGGATCTGCAGCACGCCATCGGCCAGCTTCTCGTCGGCCATGCAGGCCTCGAAGCGTTCCTTGCTCATGCCGCCCAGCCGGGCGATCTGCCCCAGCGCGCCAATCGGATCAGCCGCGCGGCTCCAGGCGTTCTGGTTGTGGAACAGCGTCTCCAGATAGGCGAAATACCGGTCCTCCGGCGCGCAGCGCGCCAGCATGGAGGCGCGCAGCGCCAGCCCGTCCAGCGGGAAGTCGCGGTAGGTCAGCTTCACCTTGCCGGTGTCGATGAAAGCCTTTTTCACCTCGCCCAGGATTTCCCGGTGGAACTGCGCGCAGTGCGGGCAGGTCAGCGAGGAGAATTCGAGAATCTCTACGCTCGCCTCCGGATTACCGAGGACGCGGTCCTTCAGCATGGTCTCCAGCGATTGCTGGGCACTAGCCGCCACGCTCCAGGTCAGCAGCACGGCGCCCACTACAATTTGTGCAATTCGCTTCAAAATCGCCTCCGACACGCAAGATGTTGAGTGAGAATACCGGCCACCACCAGCCGGTGCAAGATTCGAATCCGCCCCGCCAATATGGCGAATTTGCGGGTGCCTTTCCGGGGCTAACGCCGGTCCGGGCCCGGTTTCGCCAGCACCGCCTGGCCGAGCCTGTCCAGCGCCTGGCGCAGCCCGTCATCGGCGATGCCCGAAATATCCTGATCCAGCTGCTGACGGGTCGGCGCTGCCAGCGGCGGAATCTGCGGCAGCCGGGGCTTTTCCTCGCGCAGCAGCTCGCCCTGATGCAGCGCCAGCCGGGCCACCGCCGGATAGCCCAGATAGCGGTTCACCCGCTCGACGATCTGCGCCGCGCTGTACTGGATTTCCAGCGCGAAGGGCGCATCCACCGTCAGATGCAGCGTCGCCGCCCCGGCATTGGCCCCGCGCCCGCGCGCCAGCTTGCGCGGCTGGCAGCGCTCCGCGATCTCCGTCCCGACGATGGCGGGCCAGTCCAGCATGACCGAGGCCTCGACCGCCGCCTTGCCGCCCAGCAGCTTCTTGGCAAGGCCGCGCACCGGGGCCGCCACCGAGGACAGGCGCCGGTGCCGCACCGCCGCTGGTGGTGCGTTCTCCCCTGACGCACTCACTCCGGACTCAGGCTGGGTTTTGCGTTTCGTCATGTGACTGGCATATGGGAAGCGGGCGCCTATAGTCTAGCCGCAAACCGCCGCCCGACCCGAACCGAATTGCATGGCCGCCCCTCCCATCGCCCCGCAAGAGCTGAACCGCCTGCTGCTGGACTGGTATGACCGGCACCGCCGCCGCCTGCCCTGGCGGGCGGAACCGGGGAAGCGCGCCGACCCCTACCATGTCTGGCTCAGCGAGATCATGCTGCAACAGACCACCGTAGCAACGGTCGGCCCCTATTTCCGGCGGTTCCTGGAGCTGTGGCCGACGGTGGAGGACCTGGCCGCCGCCGATCTGGATGCGGTCCTGCATTCCTGGCAGGGGCTGGGCTATTACGCCCGCGCCCGCAATCTGCACAAATGCGCGCAGGCGGTCGCCGGACGCCATGGCGGGGTCTTCCCCGACACCGAGGCGGAATTGCTGACGCTGCCCGGCATCGGCGCCTATACAGCCGCCGCCATTGCCGCCATCGCCTTCGACCGCAAGGCCACCCCGGCGGACGGCAATTTCGAGCGTGTCTTCGCCCGGCTACACGCGGTGGAAACGCCGCTGCCGGACGCCAAGCCGATCCTGCGCGGCCTCGCCGCAGCCCTGACACCGGAACGGCGGCCGGGCGATCATGCGCAGGCGGTGATGGACCTCGGCGCCACCATCTGCACCCCGCGCAGCCCGAAATGCATGGCCTGCCCCTGGCACGAACCCTGCGAAGCCCGGAATCTCGGCATCGCCGCCGACCTGCCGCGCAAGAGCCCGAAGAAGCAGAAGCCGACCCGGCGCGGCATTGCCTTCTGGGCTGTCACGCCCGGGGGTGCTGCACTGCTGCGCCGCCGACCCGAAAGCGGGCTGCTGGGCGGCATGATGGAGGTGCCCTCCACGGACTGGACCGAAGCCGATAGCGCGCTGGCTGAGGCAGAAGCACCGGTAAAGGGCGAATGGCGGCTGCTGCCGGGGCTGGTACGCCATACCTTCACCCATTTCCATCTGGAACTGACGGTGGCATCCGCGTCTGTCGCAGAGCAGAAGGTCACCGACGGCGTCTGGGTGCCGCTCGACCGGCTGGGCGAGCACGCGCTGCCGACGGTCATGAAGAAGGTGGTGACCCATGCGCTGGCACAGGCAGGGAAGCAAAAGCGCTAAGCGCGGCACCGGACAAGTGCGCACCAACCGCCCCACATCCTCCATCCGTCACCCCCGCACTTGTTGCGGGGGTCCAGGCCTCCGCTAGCTGGATGACCGCCCGAGCAAACTGAACCCTGGATTCCCGGGACAAGCCCGGGAATGACGGTCTGAGTAAATGGCATCATCCGTCACCACATACGATCTGGTCCGGGCGGGCGGTCTCGCCTATCTTCCCTGCCATGACAACCGAACCCTCTGCCTCTCCGCCGCTTCGCGCCCGCCTGTCCGACGTGCCGCTGCCCGCCCTGGTGCTTGGGCTGGGCGGGCTGATCCCGTTCCTCGCCGGCGCGGTTGCCGTCTGGCTGTTCGAGCCGATGGCGGCGCGCGTCGCGCAGGACATGCAGGTCGCCTACGCCACGGTCATCCTCTCCTTCCTGGGGGCGGTTCATTGGGGTGCAGCGCTCAGCCGGCCTGACGGCGCACGCAGCTGGGGCTGGATGGGCTGGTCGGTGACGCCGGCGCTGCTCGCCTGGTTCTCCGTCATGATGGCGCCGGAGAGCGCGCTGATGGCGCTGATGGCCTGCTACCTCGCCGCCTTCGCGGTGGACATGCAGGCGGTGAAGAAGGGGCTGCTGCCGCTGTGGTATCTCAGCCTGCGCCGGGTGCTGACGACCGGCGCCTTCCTCTGCCTCGGTGCCACATTACTCAGGCTGGGCTAGGGGCTGGGCTGACCTTGCCTTGACGCGCCCCCGCGCGCTATTACCGATGGAAAGCCCGGCGAACGGGTATATCGGGGATGCAACACGGGAGGCGGAGATGCAGTTTCTGGTCATTGCCTATGACGGCACCGACGATCTGGCGCTGGCGCGGCGCCTGGCTGTACGCGAGAAGCATCTGGAAGGCTGGTACAAGCTGGTGGCCGACGGGCACGGCATCACCGGCGGCGCCATCCTCGACGAGGAAGGCAAGATGATCGGCTCCTCCGCGCTGCTGGAGTTCCCCGACCGCGCCGCCTTCGACAACTGGCTGAAGAACGATCCCTACGTCACCGGCGATGTCTGGCGCGACATCACCGTGCACCCCTTCCGCGTCGCGCCCACCACCAAGAGCTGAGCGACCATGACCGATACTCCCCCCTCCGAAACGCCCCTGTGGCAGCCCTCGGCCGACCGCATCGCGCAGGCGAACGTCACCTGCTTCATGGCCGCGCTGGAGAAACGCCACGGCGTGAAGGCCGGGGATTTCCGGGGACTGTGGCGCTGGTCGGTGGAGAACAGCGCGGAATTCTGGGACCTGATCTGGGATTATTGCGGCGTGATCGGCGAGAAGGGCGGGCGCATCCTGATCGACGAGGACAGGATGCCCGGCGCGCAGTTCTTCCCCGATGCGAAGCTGAATTTCGCCGAGAATTTGCTGCGCAAGAATGACGACAGCGACGCCATCGTGTTCTGGGGCGAGGACAAGGTGAAGCGCCGCCTGTCCTGGCGCGACCTCAACGAAGCCGTCTCCCGGCTGGCGCAGGCGCTGAAGGCAGAAGGCGTGACCCAGGGCGACCGGGTGGCGGCCTATATGCCGAACCTGCCGGAAACCGTGATCGCCATGCTGGCGGCCAGCTCGCTGGGAGCGACCTTCACCAGCGCCTCCCCGGATTTCGGCGTGCAGGGCGTGCTCGACCGGTTCGGCCAGACCGAGCCGAAGGTACTGATCGCGGTTGAGGGCTATCACTATAACGGCAAGGTCATCGACTGCCTGGCGAAGCTGCGCGAGGTGGCGGCCCAACTGCCGACCGTGCAGCGCGTGGTGGTCGTGCCCTATGCCCGCGAGGCGATGGATTTGAGCGGCATCGACCGGGCCACCCCCTATGCCGACTATGTCGCGCCCTATCAGCCGAAAGCGCTGGAGTTCGTTCGGGTGCCGTTCAACCACCCGCTCTATATCCTCTATTCGTCGGGCACCACGGGCGTGCCGAAATGCATCATGCACGGCACCGGCGGCACGCTGCTGCAGCATCTGAAGGAATTGCAGCTGCACAGCGACGTGAAGCCGGGCGACCGGGTGTTCTACTTCACCACCTGCGGCTGGATGATGTGGAACTGGCTGGTCAGCGCGTTGGCCTGCGAGGCGACGCTGCTGCTCTATGACGGATCGCCCTTCTACCCCGACGCCCGCATCCTGTTCGACTATGCCGATGCCGAGGGCATGACGCTGTTCGGCACGAGCGCGAAATATATCGACGCGGTGCTGAAGAGCGGCCTCGTCCCGCGCGAGACGCATTCGCTGAAGAGCGTGCGGGCGATGACCTCAACCGGCTCGCCGCTCTCGCCGGAAGGCTTCGACTTCGTCTATGCCGGCATCAAGCCGGATATCTGCCTGTCCTCGATCTCCGGCGGCACCGACATCGTGTCCTGCTTCGTGCTGGGCAACCCCATCGGCCCGGTCTGGCGCGGCGAGATCCAGACCCGCGGCCTCGGCATGGCGGTCGATGTGTTCGACGATGAGGGCCAGCCGTTGCGCGAACAGAAGGGCGAGCTGGTCTGCACCAAGCCCTTCCCCTGTATGCCCATCGGCTTCTGGAACGATCCCGATGGCGCGAAATACCGCGCCGCCTATTTCGAGAGCTTCCCGAACATCTGGTGCCATGGCGATTTCGTCGAGCTGACGAAGCATGACGGCATGATCATCTATGGCCGCTCCGACGCCACGCTGAACCCTGGCGGGGTGCGCATCGGCACGGCGGAAATCTACCGCCAGGTGGAAAAGCTGCCGGAAGTGCTGGAGAGCATCGTCATCGGCCAGGACTGGGACAGCGATGTGCGCGTCGTGCTGTTCGTGCGGCTGCGCGACGGGGTGACGCTGGATGAGGAGCTGGAAAAGCGCATTCGCCAGCAAATCCGTTCGGGCGCCACGCCGCGCCATGTACCGGCGAAGATCGTGCAGGTCGCCGACATCCCGCGCACCAAGAGCGGCAAGATCGTCGAACTGGCGGTGCGCAACGTGGTGCATGGCCGGCCCATCAAGAATATCGAGGCGCTGGCCAACCCGGAGGCGCTGGAGCTCTACCGCGACCGCCCGGAACTGGCGGACTAGCGGGAGCCATTTTAAGCCGTTCCCTGTTTCACTGACCGTCGGTTCTCACAGACCGTCACGTTCTCTCGGGCCGTCACATTCTCTCGGACCGTCACCCCCGCATTTATTGCGGGGGTCCAGGCTTCCGTTTGCTGGATCATCGGCCGAGCAGGCTGAACCCTGGATTCCCGCAACAAGTGCGGGAATGACATTCTTGAGTAAATACCGGCGCATTCCAGCACCCGTCTTTCCTAGGGCAATACCTCCCCGGTTGCCGATTATGCCGGCAAGCCAATATCATAGGGGGAACCGGAGCCCTGGACGGGACAGCGGATGGCAGCGAGCGAACAGCGATACGGGCAGATGCGGGGCGGTAAGGAACCGCCCGAGCCGCTGACCCAGGAAGATATCGTCCGCCAGCTCGACGCCGCGATCCTGGAGCATCTGGACTGGATGCTGCGCTGGAACCGCTCTGCCGTGTGCAAGGTGCAGCCGGCCGGCGACATTACCTCCGAACACGCGCATTTCCTGTGCGGCTTCGGCAACTGGTACGATCTGCATCAGCATGATCCGCTGGTCGCCCAGCCCGCCTTCGAGGCGCTGGCGCTGGCGCATCGCGACCTGCACCGCAACGCCGCCTGGCTGGCCGCGCGCGCCTGGAAGGACGCGAAGATCCCGGTCGAGGAATATGACGTGCTGGTGGAGAAGGTGACTCGCTTCACCGACCTGGCGCGCAAGCTGCTGAAGGCGTTCCAAAAGGTCGCCTCCGACCTCGACCCGCTGACCGGGGCGCACACCCGCCAGACCATGACCAAGGAGCTGATGCGCGAGCGCGAGCGGTCCTTGCGTAGCGGTAAGCCCTGCATGGTTGCGATGGGTGACCTCGACCACTTCAAGAAGGTGAACGACACTTACGGCCACCAGGCCGGCGACATGGTGCTGCGGCTGGTCGCCGCCGCCTTCCTGGAGGCGCTGCGCCCCTATGACCGGCTCTATCGCTATGGCGGCGAGGAGTTCCTGTTCTGCCTGCCGGATGTCTCGGCGGAGGCGGCGAAGCAGGCGCTGGAGCGGCTGCGCCGCCGCATCGAGGAAATGCAGGTGCCGATCGGCGGCGGACGCACAATCCACGTCACCTGTTCCTTCGGCATTGCCGCCCTGTCCGGCGACAGCTCCGTGAAGACCGCGACGCAGCGCGCCGACGCGGCGCTCTATGCGGCGAAGGAAGCCGGCCGCAACCGGGTCATCGCCTGGACGCCCGATATCGGCTGAAGCCGGTCAGAAATCCGTCACCCGGCCCTTGAAGGCCCAGTCGCCATAGCGCGTCGGCTCCGGCCCGGCCGGCCCGCCAATCTCCTTCGGCATGTCCTCAGGCTTGGGGGCCGTCTTGGCGGCTGCGGGCGGTACCTTGCCGCTCTCCAGCTTGCGCTCGCGGAAGGCCGGCTTGGGGGTCTGGTCAGGCTTGTTCTCGGTCATTGCCCTTATATGGCGCAGGGATGCGCAGCCGCCAAGTCTTGAGGGGCAAGTCTTGAAGCGCGTGCCTTTGCTGCGCATTTATCATCGGCTTCAGATGTATTCCCGCAATCGGGCGGGATCGGTTGAAAGGACGGGTTTCCGACGATGGGTTTCACGCGCACCGCGATCTTGATGGCCGGGCTGACCGCGCTGTTCCTCGGCATCGGCTTCATGCTGGGCGGCGAGGGCGGCATGCTGATCGCGCTTGCCTTCGCGGCGGCGACCAACCTGTTCGCCTACTGGAATTCCGACAAGATGGTACTGCGCATGTACGGCGCCCGCGAGGCGACGCGGGAGAGCCAGCCCTGGCTGTTCGACATTGTCGCCCGCATGGCGGAGCGCGCCAGCCTGCCAATGCCGCGCGTCTATATCATCGAAACCGACCAGCCCAACGCCTTCGCCACCGGCCGCAACCCGGAGAACGCCGCCGTCGCCGTGACCACCGGCCTGATGCGCGTGCTGTCGCCGGAAGAGGTCGCGGGTGTGCTGGCGCATGAGCTGGCACATGTGAAGAGCCGCGACACGCTGATCATGACGGTGACCGCCACGGTCGCCGGTGCGGTGTCCATGCTGGCCAATTTCGCGCTGTTCTTCGGCAACAACCGCAACAACCCGCTAGGCATCGTCGGCACCATTCTGGTGATGGTGCTGGCGCCGATGGCCGCGATGCTGGTGCAGATGGCGATCAGCCGCTCGCGCGAATACGAGGCCGACCGGGTTGGCGCGGAAATCTGCGGCCGCCCGCTGTGGCTGGCCTCGGCCTTGCGCAAGATCGAGCAGGCAGCTCAGGTGATCGACAACAACCCGGCCGAGAGCAACCCCGCGACCGCGCACATGTTCATCATCAATCCGTTGCATGCGCATGCGGTGGACGGGCTGTTCACCACCCATCCGAAGACGGCGGAGCGTATCCGCCGGCTGGAGGAAATGGCCGGGCAGAAGCTGGCGGCCGCTGCCGGCCCCTGGGGTTAAACCTGATGGGGAAAGCGGTGGTTCAGCAAGCGATGGCCTGCGGTCCCTGCAGCCGGTCGATCTTGCGGATCAGGTAATCGACGTCCGCCTGGTCGAGGATATTGTCCGGGTTTTCATCCACCGCCGTCAGCACGCGCTCGATCATCCGCACGGCATAGCGCTCGCGGTCGCGCTCAAGCCCGTCGAACTGCGTCTCGTCGGCAACCTCCACGGCGGTCTGCAGCACGACGGCGAGCCGCCCCGGCAGATCGGCCTTCTTCAGCAGCGAGGCGAGGCCGCGCCGGCCGGCATCATGCACCAGCAGCCGCGCATTCTCGCGCGGGATGCCGGCAATGACCGCCAGCGAGGATTCCAGGAAATCGATGTCGCCCAGCACGGCGGCACGCAGGATCAGCGATTCGGTGAGCCGGCCATTCTTGTGCAGCTGCTTCGCCAGCGCCTCGACCGCCAGGGTGGAGCGCGCGCCGCGCAGCAGCGACATGGTCGCCCGCTCGCGGCTTTCCAGCACAAGATCGGTCGCCATGTCGGGCGACAGGGCGTGATGCGTGACCAGCCGCTCGCGCAGCCGCTCGGACACCAGATTGACCAGCCGTTCGGCGATGGTCACCGGCAGCACCGGCCGGCTGACCAGCCCTTCCTTCACGGTCTCGCTGTTCGGGAAGGCGGCAAGCGCCCGCTCCATCGCGCGGTCACTCAGATCGGCGCCGGGATTGGACACCACGGTCGCCACCACGGCCTCGTTGCCGCTGTCCACCAGCGCGTCGGCGACGCTGCCCGGCACATGCTCGCGCTTGGCGATGGACAGCAGCTTCGCGGTGTCGCTGTCGCGCACCAGCATCAGCAGGTCGGCCTCGGTCAGCACCGAGGCGCTTTCCAGGATCGGCCCGGCCACCTCGGCCTCGTCGCTGGCCAGGATCATCGCCAGATCATGCGGCAGATCGGGAAGCGACTTCACGCTGGCGGCAAGCGCCGCGCGCACCCGCTGCTCGGCATCGCGCGCGAACATCTGGAACAGCGCCATCACCGCCTCGCGCTCGGCGGGCGACATCTCGCTCTCGGCATAGGTGGCGGCGAGCTTCTGGACAGTCGCCTGCCGGCTTTCGCCGGAACGGTCGGCGGCCAGCCGCGCCACATCCTGGGCGCTGAGGCCGTGGCCCGCGGATTCCTTGGCTTTAGGGCTCTCGCCCTTCGGGTCGCCGGATTTCGTCACCTTGTCCCTCACCCCGTCGCGGAATGACATAAAATTTACATCATTATGCGCTTAATCATGCATTCCATGCAATCCAGCGAATCTGGCCTGCGACCAACAGTCCGGTTGCCGCGCGGCCCGCAACAACTAGAATTAGTCCGCGTATGTGCCCTAAACACATGCCCGTACATATGGGAGAAAACAGAATGCTGATGAGGAAGCTAAGCCTGCCGGTCGTTGCCGCCGCGCTCGCCACCGTCATTTTCGCCCCCCAGGTTCAGGCCGGGGATGCCGCGGCCGGGCAGAAGGTCTTCAACAAGTGCCGCGCCTGCCACGTGGCGGACAAGGAGACCAACCGGGTCGGCCCGCATCTGGTCGGCATCATCGGCCGCAAGACCGCCAGCGTCGATGGTTTCAAGTACTCCGATGGCATGAAGGCGGCCGGCGAGAAGGGCCTCGTCTGGACCGAGGAGAATTTCACCAAGTACATGAAGGACCCGAAGGATTTCGTGCCGGGCAACCGCATGGCCTTCGTCGGTCTGAAGAGCGACAAGGAAATCGAAGACCTGATCGCCTTCCTGAAGAAGTAGTCTGCACGACAGCACGTTAATGCGCGTTTCCCTCGCCCCGGAAGGGGAGAAGGATGCGAACGCTTACGAACGTAAGTGAGTTAGCGGAAGCCGGGTGAGGGGAGATTTGGTGCCACCCTTGTGCATGTCCCCCTCACCCAGCTTCGCCTAGCCTCGGCTTCGCCTAGCCAAGGCTGCGCAACCCTCTCCCCCAAGGGGGCGAGGGAATCACCAGAAAGCAATTATAGAAATCCCTCACACCGACAGATAGGCTTGGCGGGCGTCCTCGTCCGCCATCAGCTCGTCCATGGTGCCGGAAAAGCGGATGCCGCCCTTCTCGATGATGGTCGCGCGGTCGGCGACCAGCTTCGCGAAATGCAGATTCTGCTCCGACAGGATGAGCGTCAGCCCTTCCGCCTTCAGCGCCTTCAGCGTGACGGCCATCTGCTCCACGATCTTCGGCGCCAGCCCCTCGGACGGTTCGTCCAGCAGCACCAAAGAGGGGTTGCCCATCAGCGTGCGTGCGATGGTCAGCATCTGCTGTTCGCCGCCGCTCATCTGCCCGCCCGGCCGGCGCCGCATCTCCGCCAGGTTGGGGAACAGCGCATAGAGCTTCTCCGGAGTCCATTCCGGCACGCCAGGCCGGGCCGGCTGGCGCCCGACCTCCAGATTCTCCTCGACCGTCAGCTCGGTGAATACACGGCGTTCCTCCGGCACGTAGCCGAGGCCCAGCCGGACGATCTCGTGCGGCGGCCGTCCCGCCACTTCCGTTCCCTCGAAACTGATGCTGCCCGATGTCGGCGGCACCAGCCCGACGATGGATTTCATGGTGGTGGACTTGCCGGCCCCGTTGCGGCCCAGCAGCGCCAGCACCTCGCCACGCGACACTGACAGCGCCACATCGGCCAGGATATGGGCGCGGCCATAATGCGCATTCAGCCCTTCGACGGTCAGCATCACGAAGCCTCCCCCGCGAACATGGCGCCACTGCCGAGATAGGTTTCCTGCACCAGCGGATTGTCGCGCACCGCCGCCGGCGTGCCCTCGGCCAGCAGCCGGCCCCGGTTCAGCACCAGCACCCGGTCGGCATGGCCGAACACCACATCCATGTCATGCTCGGTGAACAGCACGGAGATGCCGCGCTGCTTCACGATACTGGCGGTCAGCTCCATCAGCCCGACGCGCTCGCGCGGGGCCATGCCGGCGGTCGGCTCGTCCATCAGCAGCAGCTTCGGCGCATTCGCCAGCGCCACCGCCAGCTCGACGCGCTTCAGGTCGCCATAGGCCAGCACGCCGCAGGCGCGCTCCGCCTGCTCCGCCATGCCGACGAGGGCGAGCAGCTCCATCGCCTCCTCCCGGTACTGGCGACCGGCATCGGCGAACAGCGACAGCAGGCGGTTATGGTGCGACAGCAGCGCCATCTGCACATTCTCGCGCACGCTCATCGAGCCGAAGGTGGCGGTGATCTGGAAGGTGCGCCCAACGCCCAGCCGCCAGATGCGGCGCGGCGCCATGCCGGCAATGTCACGGCCCAGCAGCCGGATGGTGCCGGCATTGGGCTTCAGCTGGCCCATCAGCATGTTGAAGCAGGTGGTCTTGCCGGCGCCGTTCGGGCCGATCAGCGCCAGCAGCTCCCCGGCATCCAGCGTGAAGGACACATCGCTGACGGCGTGGATACCGCCGAAGGATTTGGCGAGGCCCGCAACCTCAAGCACCCGGCTCATGCCGCATCCTCCCGGTCCATGAAGCGATGGCGCACGAAGCCGGCGATGCCCTGCGGGAAGGCCACCACAAGCCCGACTATGACGAGGCCCAGCAGGATGCGCCAGTAATTGGTCAAGCTCACCAGCTCGGTCTTGATGGCGGTGAAGCTGACCGCGCCGACAATCGGCCCGGCCAGCGTCTGCACGCCGCCCAGCAGCACCATGACCAGCGCATCGACCGACAGCGGGATCGCCATTAGGTCGGGCGAGACGCTGCCCTTCAGGAAGGCGAAAAGCCCGCCGGCGATGCCGGCGAACAGCCCGGCCAGGGTGAAGCCGAACCAGCGCATGCGGCGCACATCGATGCCGATGGCATCCGCACGCAGCGGCGAATCACGGCCGGCCCGCAGCGCATAGCCGAAGGGCGAGAAGGCGGTGCGCCTGAGCGCCAGCAGCGCCAGCACCACGACGATGGCGGCAAAGCCGTAGAAGGCCGCCGCCGAGGACGCCCAGGAGGACGGCCAGATGCCCAGCATGCCATTGTCGCCGCCGGTGACATCGAGCCACTGGAAGGCGACCGCCCAGGCGATCTGCGCGAAGGCCAGCGTCAGCATGGCGAGATAGACGCCCGACAGCCGCACGCAGAACCAGCCGAACAGCAGCGCCCCCAGCGCGCCTCCGACCGGCGCCATGAACAGGGCGGCCTCCATCGGCCAGGCGAAATGCTTCACCATCAGTGCCGCCCCATAGGCGCCGAGGCCGAAATAGGCGGCATGGCCGAAGGAGATGACGCCGCCGATCCCCATCAGGAAATGCAAGGACGCGGCGAACAGCGCGAAGATCAGGATTTCCGTGGCGATGGTCAGCGCGTAATTGCCCGCCATGCCGGGCAGCGCCACCAGCAGGGCCAGGACCGCGAGGCCAAACCATTTCAGCGAGGCGGGGGCGGGCAGCAGCGGCGGTTCCACCGCGCCATGCGCGGCATGCAGTGTTTCCCGCCGGCCCAGCAGCCCCCAGGGCCGCACCACCAGCACCACCGCCATGACGGCGAAGATCAGCACCAGCTCGACCTGCCAGAACTGGATGCCCAGCACGCTCATATCCGCATTGGCGACGGCGAAGACGCGGATCAGCGCGATCAGCAGCGCCGCCAGATAGGCGCCGAGGATCGAGCCCATGCCGCCGACCACCGTGACGACGAACACTTCGGCGATGATGCCCAGATCCATGGTCAGGCTGGCATTGCCCTTGGGCAGCTGGATCGCCCCGCCCAGCCCGGCCAGTGCGGTACCCAGGAAGAACACGCCGGTCAGCAGCCATTTCTGGTTCACGCCCAGCGCCGCCACCATCTGCCGGTCCTGCGTCGCGGCCCGCACCAGAATGCCGAAGCGGGTGCGGTGGAACAGCAGCCACAGCCCGGCCAGTACCAGCGGCGCGAAGGCGATGAGGAAGAGATCATATTCCGGCAGGCGCTGCACGCCGAACGGCACGGCGCCGGTCAGCCCCGGTGCACGCGGGCCCAGCAGGTCTTCCGCGCCCCAGATATAGAGCGCGATATCCTGCACGATCAGCACCACACCGAAGGTGGCGAGCAGCTGGAACAGCTCCGGCGCGTGGTAGATGCGGCGCAGGATGGTCATTTCCATCGCCACGCCGATCAGCCCGACGGCGATGGCAGCCAGCAGCACCCCGCTCCAGAAGGCGAGCACGCCGCCGCCCATCCCCTCGATCAGCGTCCAGGCGATATAGGCGCCCAGCATGTAGAAGCTGCCATGGGCGAAATTCACGATCCGGGTAACGCCAAAGATGATGGTCAGCCCGCAGGCGACCAGAAACAGGGCAGAGGCGCTGGCAAGCCCGGTCAGCAACTGGGCGATGAACAGTTCCAAGGGCGGGGTTCCCTACTTCTCCCCTCTCCCCCAAGACTTACGCCCAGGGCGGGAGAGGGTTGACGAGGCTTGGCGAGGAACGAGGCTAGCCGAGGCTGGGTGAGGGGTAACCTTATCGACACAAGCCCCCTCACCCGGTTCGCTATCGCTCACCACCCTCTCCCGCGAGGGGAGAGGGTGAGCAGGGCGGTTAGCCATCCCAGCGAGGGAAAAGGCCTACGATAAAAGCTTACTCCTTCGCGCGGAGCTTCTTCACCACCTCGTCGGGCGGCAGATAGTCCTCGCCCTTGCCGAAGCGCCAGTCGACCATGCGCGGCATGCCGTCCTTCACGGTCAGCGTGCCGACATAGGCGCCCATGGTGCTCTGGTTGTCGATGGCGCGGTAGGTGATCGGCCCCAGCGGCGTGCCGAGCTTCAGGTCGGCGAAGGCATCCACGACCTTCTCCGTCTCGGTCGTGCCGGCCTTCTCCATCGCCGCCTTCACCGAATACAGCGCGGCATAGCCGACCACCGAGCCGAGGCGCGGATAGTCGTTGAACTTCTTCTGGAAGGCCTCGCGGAACTTCACATGCTCCGGCGTCTCGATGGCGTACCAGGGATAGCCGGTGACCAGCCAGCCCTCCGGTGCCTCATCCTTCAGCGGGTCGATCCAGTCCGGCTCGCCGCCCAGCATGCTGGCCACGGTGCGCTTCTCCCACAGGCCGCGCACCTTGCCTTCGCGCACGAACTTCAGCAGGTCGCCGCCGAAGGTGACGTTGAAGATGGCGTCCGGATTGGCCGCCGCCAGCGCCTGCACGGCGGCACCGGCATCGATCTTGCCCAGCGCCGGCCACTGCTCGGCGACGAACTCCACATCCGGCTTCTTCGCCTTCAAGAGCTCCTTGAAGGCGGCGACGGCGGACTGGCCATATTCATAGTTCGGCGCGATGGTCGCCCAACGCTTGGCCGGCAGCTTCGCCGCCTCCTCCGCCAGCAGGGCCGCCTGCACATAGGTGCCGGGGCGCAGCCGGAAGGTGTAGCGGTTGCCCTTCTGCCAGGCGATCGAGTCGGACAGCGGCTCGGCGGCGATGAAGATCACCTTCTTCTGCTTGGCGAAGTCGGACACGGCAAGGCCGACATGCGACAGCAGCGTGCCGAACAGCAGGGTCGCGCCCTCGCGGCTGACCAGCTCGTTCGCCACGGTCACCGCGTCGGCCGGCTTGGCGCCATCATCGCGGCTGACCACCGTAACCTGTTTGCCGAGAATGCCACCGGACGCGTTGATCTCCTCCAGCGCCAGCTCCCAGCCCTGCTTGTAGGGGATCGTGAAGGAAGCGAAGCCGGTATAGGAATTCATATCGCCCAGCACGATCTTGTCGGCGGCGACAGCCGACCCGTTAGCCGCCAGTGCGGCGGTCATGCCGGCGGCGAGTGCCAGGCCGGAAAAGCGTCTGCGTGTCATCATCGTCGGTCCCCCAAACAAAGTGGATTGCTCTAACAACCTGGCCCGTTCTTAACGCAGGCCATCCTCTCCCTTGATCTCGCTGACCTGCAGGCCGCCGACACGGGCATGGATGCGCCCGCCGGTGGTCATGACCAGGCAATAGACGATCTCGTCGGCGCGCGGCGCGTCGTGAATGCCGACCTCCATCGCGTCGAAATGGCTGCGCACATAGGCAGCGTCCTTGTGGCCCAGCGCGACATCGAGGCGCGCGCCCGCCGACCCTACCTTGGTGGCGGACGGCACGATGGCCTTGGCGCTGCCCAGCAGCTCGCGCATCGCATAGCCGCCCGGCACATGCCAGCAGGCACCATGCTCCAGCTCGCCCGCCGTGCCGATGATCGAGCCCTTGCCGTAGCTCTCGATCTTCGCAACGTCGCCGCCCAGTGCTGCGATCAGCCGTTGCGACATCTCCAGCCCCAGCGGCTTCAGCGCCTCCATCAGCGGCGTGATGTCTGCGACATAGCGCCCGGCATAGGGATTCTTCAGCACCGCCAGACAGGCGGCGCGCAGGATCGGTCGTTCCGGCGCGGGGCCGCCCTCGTGGCGGATTTCCTCCACGGTCAGGACCATCTTGCGGATCTGGACCAGCTCGCTCATCTCGTCTCCGTCAGTTCGGGCAGTTCGGGGCTGAGGGCGGTGCCGCACAGGGCAAAACGTCCGCGCAATGACAGCACCGCCGCATGGATGTGTCCAGCCTCGCGCATCGCATGGGCCCGTTGCAGCCCGACGGCAAGCGCCTGGCCGATCTCGTCATCGCCCAGCGGCCCGACCTCCAGCGTCACCGGCAGGTCGCCGAGATCGCTGTCGGGGTCGAGGCTGCTGGCCGGCGCGCGGCGGATTTCGGGGTGGCCCGGCAGATCGACGGCATTGGCGATCAGCGTCGCCGCCGCATCCGCCGCCGCCGCATCGCGCGCGAGCACGGTCACCGCATCGGCGATCCCCAGCGACAGCGACCGCCCGCCAGAACCGCTGGTGGCGATGCCGCGCACCGGCGTCTCGAAGGGGATTTCCGCCAGCCCATCCATCGCGCCCTGGGTGAGGTCGGGCACCAGTCCGGCGCGGAAGCTCTCACCCGGTGTCAGGTGGAAGGCGATATCGCCGCCATCATTCACATAGGCCTTTGTCAGTCGACGGTCGCGCAGCATTGCGGCCAGCACATGATCCGCCACCGATCCCGCCACCGCCGCCATCGGCGTCACATAGAGGCCGCGGAACGGCCAGACCGCCGCCAGCATCCGCCGCGCCACCGGGCCGTGCAGCGCGGGCGGCGCCTCGCCCAGCGGGCGGCGCAGCAGGTGCAGTTCCAGCGTCAGCCTCTCCAGCAGCCCGTCGAAACCCTGCACCGCCTGCCAATAGGCGCGGCGCACCTCCGCCAGCGGACCGAACGCCTCGATCACCAGATCGATGGGGCCATGCTGCAGATGCAGCCGGCCATCGGGCAGGAAGGCGCGCTGCACGCTCATGTAAGCCTGTCCTGAGGGTCGAGAGGCCAGGGATTATCCGATGGCTGCGGCCATGACTGGCGGCGCGCCACCGCCTCCAGCACCGCTTCCAGCGGCTTCACTTCGCCGCTATGGCCGCCCAGCGCCTCGTAATCGGGCAGCGGCAGGGTGAATTCGATGGGCGCCACCAGCGCTGGGGTCGGCACATAGCCGAAGGAATTCTCCGGCATGCGGGTGACATCGACCATCAGGGTGATGCCGCCGCCCGGCCAGACATAGACCGGCGCGCCGCCACAGGTGACACGGGTGACCAGTTCCCGGACGGAGCGCGTGAGGCGTACCGGATTCTCGGTAACACCGGCGCGCAGGCTGCCGCCCGCGCCTGCCATGAACAGCACGGAGGTCATGGCCGGCTCGCAATTCTCCTCGATGCGCCCGACCACCGGGTTCAGCCCCGGCGGCAGCGGCTGCGCCACCGGCACGAGGTTCTCGTCCAGCACGAAATAGGCATGGTCCTCACCGGTGGTGGAGACCATCAGCAGGCGCAGGCCGGGCCAGGCGGTCTTGGGATCGATCCTGTCGATGATCGACAGCGGATCGGTGACATCCGTGCCGCCCCAGCCGCTGCCCGGATTGGCGACCTGGAAATAGCGGCCCGGCGTGGAGCGCCGCCCGCGCACCCGGATGCCCGCCGCCCGCACGTCCAGATACTTGCCGGCCTGATGTTCGGTGAAGACGCCGGTGATGTGGTCGTCCACCACGATCACCTCGTCGGCATGCTCATGCCATTGCTTGGCGAAGATGCCGATGGTGGCCGACCCGCAGCCGACCCGCATGCGCTGTTCCTGCTTGCCATCGACGATGGGCGGCTTGCCGGCCTGGACGATCAGCGCGGAGCCGCCATCGACGGTCAGTTCCACCGCCTGCTTGTTGCACAGCGCCAGCAGCGCCGCGCAGGTGGCGTTGCCTTCCTTCTTCGACCCGCCGGTCAGGTGATGCACGCCGCCCAGGGAGAGCATCTGCGAGCCATATTCGGCGGTCGTCACATGGCCCACCGCCTCGCCCTCATGGCGCACGGCGGCCTGTTCCGGCCCCAGATAGCGGTCGGTATCGATCTTCAGCTTCACGCCGCAATAGCTGAAGATGCCCTCGGTCACCACGGTCACCGTATCGACGCCGCGATGCTGCGTGGAGACGATGAAGGGGGCCGGCTTGTAGTCAGGATAGGTGGTGCCGGAGCCGATGCCGGTCAGGAAGGTCGGCGCGCCGGCCACCAGCGATCCGTCCCAATGCTCCTTCAGGAAAGGCACGACGGCACCCTTCTCCGCCGCCACCTGCTGGGTCACCACCAGCGGGTCGAGCCGCACCAGCTCGCCATCGACATTGCCATAGCGGTCGCACGCCCCGCTGCGCCCCTTGCGGATGCGGCAGATCACCGGGCAGGCGTCGCAACGGACGATTTCGCCCTCATCCTGTTCCGCTGTCTTCGGCGTGGCGTCGTTCATTGCGCGGCCTCCGCCTCTCTGATCGCCTTCAGCACCCGGTGCGGCAGCGCCGGCACCTTGGCCACCACCGCCCCGGTGGCGTCGCGGATCGCCCCCAGGATGGCCGGCGCGGTCGGCACCAGCGCCGGCTCGCCGATGCCCTTGGCGCCATAGGGGCCAAGCGGCTCAGCATCCTCGATCAGGTGCATCTCGATATCCGGCACATCGCCGAAGGTGGGGATCAGGTAATCATGCAGATTCTCGGTGCGACCGGGGATGAATTCCTCCATCAGCGCCAGACCAAGGCCCTGCGCGATGCCGCCCTGGATCTGCCCTTCCACCAGCATCGGGTTGATCGACCGGCCGACATCATGCGCGGCGGCGATCAGCAGCGGCTTCACCGTGCCCAGCTCGATATCCACCTCGACCTCGGCGATCTGCGCGGCGAAAGCATAGGTGGCATAGGGCACGCCCTGGCCGTTCTCGTCCAGCGGGCTGGTCGGCGGATCGAAGGTGCCCTCGCCGGTCAGCACATCGCCTTCCTGGCCTTCCACCGGGATTTCCCGCAAATCGATGCGGCGCACCACGACCCCTTCCGCCACCATCAGGATCGGACCGTCCAGCGACAGCACCGATTCAGGACCGGCATTGGCGAGGCGCAATATGGTCGCGCGCAGGTCGAGGCCCGCCAGCTCCGCCGCCTTGCCGGACACGAAGGTCTGGCGCGAGGCCGAGGTCTTGCCGGCATCCGCCGTGCGGTCGGTATCGGCATAGATCTGCTCCACCAGACCGACCGGCAGGCCCAGCGCATCGGCGGCGATCTGCGCCATGATGGTATAGCTGCCCTGGCCGATATCGTGCGCGCCGTTATACAGCGTCAGCCGCCCGTCAGCCTTCAGGCCAATGCGCATGGTCGACGGGTTCGACATCGATGTATTGCCGCAGCCATACCACATGCACCCCACGCCGACGCCGCGCCGCAGCGGACCGCCCTTCGCCTTTTCCGCCGCGTTGAACGCCATGTTCTGGCCGACCAGCGCGCGCCAGCGCGGGCGCAGCGCCTCCAGGCAGGCGGCCATGCCGACCGACTGTTCGATGATTTGCCCGCAATGCGTCGCCTCGCCGGCGCGCAGCGCGTTCAGATGGCGGAATTCCAGTCGGTCGATACCCAGCGCCAGCGCCAGATCATCCATCGCCGCCTCATGCGCGATGGCGGCCTGCGGCACGCCGAAGCCCCGGAAGGCACCTGAAGGCGTGCCGTTGGTATAGACCGCGCGGCTGGTGCACAAGGCCGCCCCCACCTTGTAGGGGCCGGTCGCGTGGACCGGCACGCGGTTCGCCACGGTCGGCCCCCAGGAGGCATAGGCGCCGGTGTCGAAATCGCCATGGAAGCGGAAGGCGGTGATCTTTCCTTCAGCATCCGCCGCCGCCTCCACCGCGATGGTCGCCGGGTGGCGCTTGGTGGTGGAGGCCATGGATTCCGGCCGGTGGTAGATCATGCGGACGGGCCGCTCCAGCAGCCAGGCCGCCGTCGCCAGCAGCGGCTGCACCGACATGTCCAGCTTGCCGCCGAAGCCACCGCCGGTCGCCGTCGGGATGATCCGCACATCGGCCTTCGCGATGCCCAGCACATGGGCAACCTCGTCGCGGTCCATATAGGGCGTCTGGGTGCAGGCGGTGATCTCCATGCGGCCGCCGACGCGCCGGGCGAAGCCGGCCTCCGGCTCGATATAGGCATGCTCGACATAGCTGGTCTCGAAGCGCCGTGCCGTGCGCGCCACAGCATTGGCGAAACCGGCCTCCAGATCGCCACGCGCGACATGGCCCCGGATCAGCACATTGCCCGCACTGGCGGCGTGCAACTGCGCAGCGCCCTCGGCCAGCGCGGCCTCGGTGCCGATCAGTGCCGGCAGTTCCTGCCACACGATGGGGATATCCGCCTCGGCCACCCCTTCCAGCGCGGCGCGATCGCCGACCAGCGCCAGCACCGCCTCGCCCCGGAAGCGTACATAACCATCGGCCAGCACCGGCTGGTCCTTCAGGTCAGGATAGATGCCGAAACTGTTGCTGCCGGGCACGTCAGCGGCGGTGAAGATGCGCTCGATGCCGGGATGGTTTTTCCGGAAGGCATCCAGATCGCCCAGCGTGAAGCGCGCATGGGCATGGGGCGAGCGGATCGCACGCAGCCACAGCGCATCGGCGGGCGCCTCGTCGGCGCCGAATTTCTCCTCGCCGGTCAGCTTCGGAATCCCGTCCTTGCGGGGAATGCGCGCGCCAACGGCGGCACCGCTCTTTGCCCCCACAAAAGCCCCGGACGCGCCGGCATCCAGTACGGCATCGACGATCTTGCGGTAGCCGGTGCAACGGCACAGCACGCCGCCCAGCGCATCCTCGACCTGCTGGCGGGTGGGCGCAGCGGTAACAGCCAGCAGCTCGCTCGCCGCCATCAGCATGCCCGGCGTACAGATGCCGCACTGCGCCGCGCCATGGCGATGGAAGGCCTGCTGCAGGCCGTTCAGCCGGCCCTCCTCTGCCAGCCCCTCTACCGTGACAATATCCGTCCCGTTCGCCTGTGCGGCCGGCACCAGGCAGGCACAGACCTGCCGCCCGTCCATCAGTACGGTGCAGGCGCCGCAATCCCCGGCATCGCAGCCCACCTTGGTGCCGGTCAGCCCCAGATTGTCGCGCAGCACCCGCGTCAATCGCCGGCCTGGCGGCACGGAGAGCGTCACCGGCTGGCCATTCACCGTCAGGCGGATGCGGCTGTCACTCGCGTGTGACATGGCGATGGGCGCGTTCATGCTGTTGCTCCAAGCTCGGCAAGGCAGCGTTTCACCAGCACCAGCGCCGCCTCAAGGCGGTAGCCGGCATCGGCACGGATATCATCGATCGGTGCCAACGCGGCCAGATGCTCCGTCGTGACCATACTGGCGAGGCCCGCATCGGCAGGCTGTCCGACCAGTGCGACTTCCAGCACCGGCAGGCGCTGCGCCACGGCGGAGCAGGCGCCAACCGCGATGCGCGCGGCGGCGACCCTGCCCTCCTTCACCTCCAGCAGGCCAGCGACCATGGTGATGGAGATGACCAGATATTTGCGCGCACCCAGCTTCAGGAAGCTGGCGCGGGCGGCCTCCGCCGGCTTCGGCACCAGAATGGCGGTCACCAGCTCGTCCGGCCGGCGGGCTGTCTTTCGGTTGCCGAGGATGAAGCCACCCAGCGGCAGCACCCGCACCCCGTCGGCCGAGGCCAGCTCCACCGAGGCGTCCAGTGTCAGCAGCGGCGGCACGCCATCGGCGGCGGGCGAGGCGTTGCAGAGATTGCCGGCGATAGTGGCGCGGTTCTGGATCTGCGCGCCGCCAACCTCCCGCGCCGCGCGGCGCAGCCCGTCGAAGCAGGGCGGCAGGTCGCCTTCGGCAATATCAGACCAGCGCGTCAGCGCGCCGATGCGGAAATGATCGCCGGCATCGGCAATGCCACGCAGCCCGGCAAGGCCGGTAATATCGAGAATATCCTCAGGGCGCTGCGCGGTGACGCGCGCCGGGTAATGGTCGGTACCGCCGGCAAGCAGGGTCCAGCGTCCCTCGCGCAAGGCGGAAACCGCGTCCTCGAGCCGCTCCGGGCGCAGATATTGGCCGTCGCTCACCCGTATTCTCCCAATCTGCTGGCCGCCCACCACCCTTAACAGTGCCGGGACGCTTGCTGCCAGGAAACCCTGTTACCCTGTTCGCCGCCGGGTTGGTCCCAGTCAGCTATTCATTTGTGTACATATGTTTTCTTGCATAGTGAGACCGCCCGACCCCACCCGTCAAGAGGGGAGAATCAGTGGCAACTCCTGTACGGCCGCTTCGCGGCCGCAGACCACATTCGCTTCTGCATGCGGCCTTGCATCAGCAGCATGTTGTGCAGCGCCGTAATGCCGGCCATCATACACTTATGCGCACACTTGAAACCGACATCGCGATCATCGGTGCGGGCGGGGCCGGGATGGCCGCCGCCATCGCCGCCTCGGAAGCGGGCAGCCGCTCCATCCTTATCGACCGCAGCCTGATCGGCCGCGGCGGCGCCACGGTGATGGCGCAGATGACGGTGGCCGCCGCCGTCGGCGAGCAGACCGAGGATCACTGGACACACCATCTGAAGGACACGCTGGCCGCCGGGCGCGGGCTGTGCGACGAGCGGCTCGCCCGGCTGCTCTGCGAGGAGGGCGTTACCGCCATCCGCCGCCTGCAGGACTGGAAGGTCGGCTGGGCCGCCGAGGACGGGCATCTGAAGCAGGTGCAGGCACCGGGCCATGACCGGCCGCGCTGCGTCTATGTCGATTTCCTGAATACCGGCCCCGCCGTGTCCAAGACGCTGCGCACGCAGGTCATCCGGCACGAACCGGTACGCCGGGTCGGCGATCTCTATGCGGTGGACATCGTGCAGCGCGACGGCGCGGCGGTCGGCGTGCTGTGCCTGCATCTCCACACCGGCGAGCCGGTGCTGGTCTCCGCCCCTGCCACCATCATCGCCACCGGCGGGCTGACCCGGCTGTACCGGCGCAACAGCGCCTCGCTGAACATGGGCGGCGATGGCTACGCGCTGGCGCTGCGCGCCGGGGCCAGCCTGATCGATATGGAATTCGTGCAGTTCTTCCCGATCGGCCATCTGGCGCCGCGCCTGATCGGCATGGACCCGATCATGTGGGACCCGTTCCGCTACAAGCTGGGCGGGCGGCTGCTGAACGGCAACCGCGAGGAGTTCACGCAGAAGTACGGCGTCGCCGATGGCGGCCGCTACCAGATCACACGCGATCAGGCGACCTATGCCATCACCAAGGAGGTCGAGGCCGGGCGCGGCAGCCCGGCCGGCGGCGCCTATCTCAGCTTCGAGCATGTGCCGGAATCGGAGCTGCGCAAGGCCTTCGGCCCGATCATCGACAAGCTGGCGAAGAATGGCATCGACCTGACCAGGACCGCCATCGAGGTCGCCCCCATCGCCCATTACCATATGGGCGGGGTACAGGTCGGCCCCGACATGGAGACCGAGGTGCCGAACCTCTATTGCGCGGGCGAGGCGGTCGGCGGCGCGAACGGCGCCAACCGGCTGTCCGGCAACGCCATCACCGAGGCGCTGGCCTTCGGCTTCGTCGCCGGGCGCAGCGCCGCCAGCCGCGCCAAGGCCACCGGCCCGGTCGGCGATATTGCGTCAGACGCGGCAGAAGGGCTGGCGCTGCTGCGGGCCGACGGTCCCAAGAACGCGCCGAACAGCGCCGCCCTGATCGCCGAATTGCAGGACCTGATGCAGGATTATGTCGGCCCGTTCCGCACGGCGGAGAAGCTGGCCCATGCGCTGGCCGAACTGCGCCGGATGAAGGCCGATCTTGGCGCTGTGCCGTTCGGCAGCGGCGCTGCCTACGATCCCGAGCGGCTGGACTGGCTCGACCTGCGTACCATGCTGACCGTCGCCGAGGCGGTCACGCTCTCCGCCCAGGCCCGCACCGAGAGCCGCGGCGCGCACCAGCGCGAGGATCACCCCGGCCTCGACCCGGCCTGGGA
Organism: Oceanibaculum indicum P24; assembly: GCF_000299935.1. NCBI lineage: Bacteria > Pseudomonadati > Pseudomonadota > Alphaproteobacteria > Rhodospirillales > Oceanibaculaceae > Oceanibaculum > Oceanibaculum indicum. The sequence goes on from NZ_AMRL01000014.1 coordinate 24,333, forward strand.
GCTGAACCAGATCGTGCAGCTGAAGAATGGCGGTCTCTCGCTGGAACGCCGCGCCGTCATCCGCCAGGAAATGGAGGCCGCCTCGTGAACCAGACCGCCCGCCTCATCCTCCAGCGCGGCCGGCCCGGGGAAGCGCCCCGCGCCGAGGCCCATGACGTACCGTTCGAGCCCGGCCAGTCGGTGCTGGATGGGTTGCGCTGGATACGCGCGCACCGCGACCCGGCGTTGGCCTTCCGCTTCTCCTGCATCAACGCCAATGCCTGCAAGGAATGCATGATGCATCTGGACGGCAAGGTGATCTATGCCTGCACCGAGCGGCTGCGCGAGGGCGACATGACTCTGGCGCCGCTGCCCAACAAGGCGCTGATCCGCGACCTCGTCACCGAGATCGCCCCGCCCGACGAACGGCTGGAGTAGGGATTTGGGTATTCCCCCCTCACCCAGCTTCGCCTAGATCGCTTCGCTCACAAGGCTGCCCATCCCTCTCCCCTTCCGGGGCGAGGGAAGAAAAAAGAGACATCAAAAAGAAATCCCTCGCCCCGGAAGGGGAGAGGGTTGCGAAAGCTTGGCGAACGTGAGTGAGCCTAGCGGGAGCTGGGTGAGGGGAGATCGATATCCCCTACCCCGCCAGTTCCTTCAGCCGGGCGAGGCAGGCGGCGCGGTCGGGGCGGAAATCCGCCTCCATCCACCAGCCCTCAACCTGTTTCAACAGCTTCCCGACCGCCGGGCCGGTGGGGATGCCGAGCGCCATCGCATCCTCGCCATTGACCGGCAGCTTCGGGCGCACCCAGCCATCGGCAGCGGCAAGCTGCACGCGGTAGCCCGCCTCCACCCAGGCCGGCACCGCGCCCGGCTGGTCGGCCAGCCGCCGCGCCCAGTCCAGCAGCACCAGATCGCGGTAGGTTTCATCCCCGATGGCGTAGAGCAGGCGGCGGCGGTCCTGCGGCCCGGCGGCGGGGTCGATATCGGCCGCCGGTTTCAGCATGGCGGTCAGACGGTCGCGCTCCGCATTGGACAGGCGCAGCCGCGTGGCCACTTCCTTTCCCGCCTTCGCATCCGGCAGGATCGAGGCAAGCCGGCGCAGCGGATCCGGGGCGGCCTCCTCCATCTCGCCGGTCAGCAGGGTCAGCGCCGCCAGCCGTCGCAGATGCGTCGCCTCCGGCAGGGCGTGGGAAAGAACGCCGGCCTGCCGCATCAGATAGAAGGTCGGGGCCGGGTCGCGCGCCGCCAGCAGCTTCAGCAGCTCGTCGCGGATACGCTCCCCGGCGAGGTTCGGCAGCAGCGGCGCGAAGCGCTTGCAGGCGGCCAGCCCCTCCTCGTCCGGCGCCATCCGCCCGTAATGCGCGTGGAAGCGGAAGAAGCGCAGCAGCCGCAGCACATCCTCCTGGATGCGGCGTTCCGCCTCGCCGACGAAGCGCACCCGCCCCGTTTCGATATCGGCCAGACCGCCAACCGGGTCATAGAGCGTGCCATCGGGATCGAGGAACAGCGCGTTCATGGTGAGGTCGCGGCGCTTCGCATCCTCGGCCCAATCGTCGGTATAGGCGATGCGCGCGCGCCTGCCATCCGTCTCCACATCGACGCGCAGGGTGGTGATCTCCACCTTCACATGATCCTTCACCGCCGTGACCGTGCCATGGTCCAGCCCCGTCGGCACAGCGCGGATGCCGGCGGCCTCGATCCGGCGCATCACCTCTTCCGCTTGCACATCGGTGGCGGCGTCGATATCGGCGACCGGCAGCCTCATCAGGCTGTTGCGCACGCAGCCGCCGACGAAGCGCACGCGCCCGCCGCCTGCCATGGCCGCCTGCATGATGGAAATGACCGCGGGATCGGATACCCAGTCGGGCAGTGGGTCGAGGCGCCGTACAGGCTGCATGGTCCGCGCCGCCGGTCAGCGGCTCGGCGCGGCAGGCGCATCGCTGTGCCCCGGCGCGATCTGCCCGTCGATCAGCTTCGGCGGCGTATAGACATCGCCCGGATGCCCGCCTTCCTGAAAGAACAGCGCGCCGGCGCCCAGCACCAGCAGCATGAGGCCGACGCCGAAGGCCGCCAGATAGACCCAGGGCGCATCGCCCAGCTTCGGTGCTGAGTCCGGCGTGCCAGCCGCCATCGCCTTGCGGCGGGCATGGCTGAACCACAGGAAATACAGGATGGTCGGCGTCAGGATCGGCAGCAGCACCATAAGGGCGACGCGCAGCATGATCAGTCCTCGCCCGTACGGAGCACGATATTGGCCAGATTGACCAGCATCGCCGCCGTAGCGCCCCAGATGTAGTAATCCATGTAGGGCAGCACATAGAAGGAGCGCTTCACCCCATCGCCCTCGCGGCTGTGCACCTGATGGTTGGCCCGGTCCAGGATGAAGGACAGCGGCACCTCGAAAATCTCCGCAACCTCGAACGGGTCGGGCCGCGTCTCGAAGGGCGGGGTCAGCAGGCCGATGACCGGCACCACGGAAAAGCCGGTGCGGGTGCGATAGGGCGACAGCCGGCCGATAACCTCCACCACATCGCGGGGGATGCCGGTCTCCTCCTCCGTCTCGCGCAGGGCGGCGGACACCGGATCGTCGAGGTCGTCCGCCTCGATCCGCCCGCCGGGAAAGCTGATCTGCCCCGGATGATGATAGAGATGGTCAGTGCGCTTGGTCAGCAGCACGGACATCTCGTCGGGACGCTGCACCAGCGGCACCAGCACGGCGGCGGGGCGGCCGGGGATAAAGCCAGGCGCGGTTTCGGGCAGGCCGGGGCTCATATCGCCATCGCCGGTCAGCAGCCCGCCATGCCGCGCATCGCCGCCGAACAGCGTGCGCAGCCGGACCGCATCGACGGTCAGCCGTTCAGGCTGCCCAGCGTGAAGAATGTTCCCTTGCTCCATACGCCCAGTCGCGGTGTTCCGCCCTCTTCGGTTTCCTCGCCGATCTCGACAAGCTGGTAGAATATCGGCCGCAAGATCAAGGCCTCAAGCCTGTCCCTCACCAATATATAGGGGCTCGGCTCTCCCGTCGCCGCATTAGTCTCCACCCGGATGGGATGATCCGGCCCGGCCTCGACCCAATCGTCCAGATTGGTGCGGAAGCGCAAGACCTGGTCCCGGCCCGTGCCCTCGACCTGCAGTTCCACGGCGGTGAAGGGCGCGTCCTCGACCTCGATCAGGCCGCGCTCCACCGGCGTCACCAGCCAGTAGCTGCCGTCATCTTCTCGCCGTAATACCGTCGAGAATAGCTTTACCAGTGGCTTCCGGCCGATTGGCGAGCCAAGATAGAACCAGGTGCCATCGCGGGCGATCCGAATGCCGAAATCTCCGCAGCTTTCCTCCGGTCCGTCGCCCTTCGGCGAAGGGCCGGGATTTGCGCTGCCGGATGCACTGGCGTTGTTTCCGGCTTTTTCACGCCCCGGCACTGTGCGCGCCGCCCCCAGATGCCTAAGTATCTCTTCAGGAGCCTTGTTCCCTGACAGCCGGTCCTGTGGCGTGTCCGGGGCAGAGGATCGCGTCGGACGGTCAGGGTCGGGGTTCGCGCCAGTCATTTCCTGTCCTTCCATCTGGCTTTCTGGCTATTCGGCCTTCTGTCGGGTCGGCGTGCCGCGCCAAAGAATATTGATGGTTCCGGCAGCTTCGGCGCCAACAGCTTAGGGAGAATATTGGCATGAGCGTGACCGATCCCACCCCTTTTTCCGGCAGCGCCGGCACCGCCGACGACAAGCTGGTGGCCGAGATCGAGACCCTGGCCGAACGGCTGCGCCTGGTGCGCGAGCGGGTCGGGCGGGTGATCTTCGGCCAGGAGCATGTGGTCGATCAGGCTGTCATTACCCTGCTGGGCGGCGGCCATTGCCTGCTGATCGGCGTGCCGGGCCTGGCCAAGACCAAGCTGGTGGAAACGCTGGGCACGGTGTTCGGTCTGGGCGAGAAGCGCATCCAGTGCACGCCCGACCTGATGCCCGCCGACATCCTGGGATCCGAGGTGCTGGAGGAAGGTGAGGGCGGCAAGCGCGCCTTCCGCTTCATCCAGGGGCCGATCTTCGCGCAGCTGCTGATGGCCGACGAAATCAACCGCGCCAGCCCGCGCACCCAGTCCGCGCTGCTGCAGGCGATGCAGGAGCGCCGCGTCTCGGTCGCCGGCCAGTATCACGAACTGCCCGCCCCCTTCCATGTGCTGGCGACGCAGAACCCGATCGAGCAGGAGGGCACCTACCCGCTGCCCGAAGCACAGCTTGACCGCTTCCTGCTGCAGATCGATGTCGGCTATCCCGGCCGCGATGCCGAACGCCAGATGCTGATCGCCACCACCGGCGCGGAGGAAGAGCGCCCGGTACAGGTGATGAGCGCTGCCGACCTGCTGCATGGCCAGCGCCTGCTGCGCCGCATCCCGGTCGGCGACAGCGTGATCGACGCCATCCTGACGCTGGTGCGCAATGGCCGGCCCGAGGAAAGCCCCATCGCCGCCGTGCGCGAGCATGTCGCCTGGGGGCCGGGGCCGCGCGCCAGCCAGGCGCTGATGCTGGCGATCCGCGCCCGCGCGCTGATGGATGGGCGGTTCGCCCCGTCCATCGACGATGTGCTGGCGATGGCGAAGCCGGTGCTGCGCCACCGCATGGCGCTGAATTTCGCTGCCCGCGCCGAGGGCGTCACGCTGGACGCGGTGCTGGACAGCATCGCCGCCCCGCTGGGCTGAGACGGCGGACCCGGACCGCATGCTGCGCCAGCGCGCTGAACAGCTCGCCTCTACCCTGCCGCCGCTGCTGGTCGCGGCGGAGCGGGTGGCCTCGACCGTGGCGCAGGGCGTCCACGGCAGGCGGCGCGTCGGCCAAGGCGACAGTTTCTGGCAGTTCCGGCATTACACCTTCGGCGATTCGGTGCGCAGCGTCGATTGGCGGCAATCCGCCAAGGGCGACCATGTCTATGTCCGCGAGACCGAGTGGGAGGCGGCGCAGAGCGTGTGGCTGTGGCGCGACGCCTCGCCCTCCATGCGCTACCGCTCCGACCGCAAGCTGCCGGAAAAGCTGGAGCGCGCGGAACTGCTGTTGGCGGCCCTGGCAGCATTGCTGGCCGGCAGCGGCGAGCAGGTGGCGCTGCTGGGCGGCGTGCATGCCCCCTTGCGCGGCCAGAGCGCCCTGCCCCGGCTGATCGGCGAGCTGGAGCGCACGCGGGATGCCGTCGATGTCGCGGCCAGCCTGCCGCCGGCCATTCCGCTGCCGCGCCATGGAGCGACCGTCTGGATCGGCGATTTCCTGTCGCCGGTCGCAGAGATCGAGGCGCGGATCGCCCGCGATGTCGGGCGTGGCGTGCGCGGCTTCCTGCTGCAGGTGGTGGACCCGGCGGAGGCCGGCCTGCCGTTCCGCGGCCGGGTGCGCTTCGACGGGCTGGAGGGCGAGGCCTCGACCCTGATCAGCCGGGTGGACACTGTCCGCGCGGATTATCACCGGCGCTTCGCCGAACATCAGGCGGCGCTGCGCCACCTCGCCCGCACCGCGGGCTGGCATTTCGCCCAGCACCAGACCGACCAGCCGCCGGAAAAGGCGCTGCTCGACCTCTATATCGGACTGTCGCAGCCAGCCGGTGCCGGCGGCAACCGCGACCGGATGAGGGGCTGACATGCTGACGCTCGGTCCGCTCGCCTTCGCCACGCCCTGGATCCTGGTCGCCCTCGCCGCGCTGCCGGTGCTGATCTGGCTGCTGCGCGTGGTGCCACCGGCCCCGCGCCGTGTCGCCTTCCCGGCGATCCGGCTGCTCTACGGGCTGAAGCCGCGCGACGAAACCTCCGCCACCACGCCCTGGTGGCTGATCCTGCTGCGCGTGCTGCTGGCCGCCCTGATCATCCTGGCGCTGGCGCATCCTCTGCTGAACCCGCGCGCGCCGCTGGTGGGCGGCGGGCCGCTGGTGCTGGCCATCGACGATGGCTGGGCGGCGGCGCGCGACTGGCCGCAGCGCCAGCAGGCCGCCGAGGAACTGCTGGACCAGGCCGAACGCGCCGGACGGCCGGTGCTGCTGCTGACCACCGCGCCCTCCTCCGCCGGCCTGCCGGACCGGCTGTCGCCGCTGCGCGCGGGGGAGGCCCGCAGCCTCGTGCAGGCTCTGCAGCCGAAACCCTGGGCTACCGACCGCGCGGCGCTGGCGACCTGGCTGCGCAGCCAGGAACTGCCGGCCAGCGCGGAGAGCTTCTGGCTGTCCGACGGGCTGGGCGGCGAAGGCACCGCGGCGCTGGCCGAAACCCTGCAGCGGCTGGGTGCGCTGACGGTGATGACCACCCCGCCCTCCACCGTGCCGCAGCTGGCCTTCCCGCCGGAAAGCGAGATTGACGGGCTGATCGCCAGCCTGGCCCGCGCCGATGACCGGGGGGCGCTGGACAGTGCCGTGCGCGCGGTGGCCGCCGATGGCCGCATCCTGGCGCGCGAGGCGATCCGCTTCGAGGATGGCGAGACACGCGCCGAGGCGCGCATCGTGCTGCCCAGCGAGCTGCGCAACGAAATCGCCCGGCTGGAGATCGAGGATCAGGCGACCGCCGGCGGCGTGGCGCTGATCGACGAGCGCTGGCGCCGGCGCCCGGTCGGGCTGGTGTCGCAGACCAGCTTCAGCGCCTCGCAGCCGCTACTCTCCGAACTGCATTATCTGGATCAGGCGCTGAGCCCGTTCAGCGAGGTGCGGCGCGGCCCGCTGGAAACGCTGCTGGCGCGCGAGCTGGCGGTGATCCTGCTGCCCGACAGCGGCACGCTGAGCACCGCCGAGCAGGATATTCTGCGCCGGTGGGTCGCCGATGGCGGCGTGCTGCTGCGCTTCGCCGGGCCGATCCTGGCCGCCGCCGAGCCGTCCGGGCAGGCGCTGATCCCGGTGCCGCTGCGCCAGGGCGGCCGGCTGCTGGGCGGTGCCCTGTCCTGGAGCCAGCCGGCCCGGCTTGCCGCCTTCCCGCCGGAGAGCCCGTTCGCCGGCCTTGCCATCCCACCGGAAGTGACGGTGCAGCGTCAGGTGCTGGCGCAGCCCACTCTCGACCTGGCGGAACGCAGCTGGGCAACGCTGGAGGATGGCACGCCGCTGGTGACGGCGGCGCGCGAAGGCGATGGCTGGGTCGTGCTGGTGCACACCACCGCCAACCCGGACTGGAGCAATCTGCCGCTGTCCGGCCTGTTCGTGCAGATGCTGCAGCGGATCGTGGCGCTGAGCCAGGGCATCCGGGGCGGGCGCGGCGAACAGCCACTGCCGCCGGTCGAAACACTGGATGGCTATGGCCGGCTGGTGACACCGCCGAACAGTGCGCAGGCGCTGCCACCCCACACAGATCCGGGCGCTGGCCCCGGCGACACGCCGATCCGCCCCGGCCCGTCCCTGCCGCCTGGCTTCTACGGTACCGATCAGGCGCGCGTCGCGGTGAACCTGGCCCCCGCCATCACCGAGTTCCAGCCGCTGGGCGCACTGCCCTCCGGTGTCGCCGTGACCGGCTATCAGCAAGGCGAGGAAGTGGATTTGCGGCCCACCCTGTTCACCGGCGCGCTGCTGCTGCTGCTGGCGGACCTGCTGATTTCCATGTTGCTGCGCGGGCTGGTCCCTAGCGCGGGCCGCGCCCCTGGCCGCGCCGCCATGCTGCTGCTGGCGTTCGGACTGGCAGCGGCGATGCCCGCCACCGTGCAGGCCCAGCAGGGTGACGACAGTTTCGCCCGCGCCGCCAGCCTCAGCACGCGGCTGGCCTATGTGCGCACCGGCGACCGCCAGCTCGACACCGCCAGCGAGGCCGGGCTGGCCGGGCTGACGCGCATGCTAGAACGCCGCACGGCGGTCGAGCCGGGCCCGCCGATGGGGGTCGATCTGGAGCGTGACGAGCTGATGTTCTTCCCGCTGCTCTACTGGCCGGTCGGCACCAGCCAGCAGCCGCTGAGTCCGGCCGCCATCGCCCGGGTGAACAGCTACATCAAGACCGGCGGCACTATCCTGTTCGACACCCGCGACCAGGGCGAGGTCGGCTTCGGCGGCGCCACGCCCGGCATCGAGCGGCTGCGCGTGCTGGCGCACGGCCTCGACGTGCCGCCGCTGGAGCCGGTACCGCCGGAGCATGTGCTGACCAAGGCCTTCTACCTGATGGACAGCTTCCCCGGCCGCTGGACCGGCGGCACGGTCTGGGTGGAACGCGCCGATACCGCGCGCGACGACGAGGTGTCCTCGATCATCATCGGCGGGCATGACTGGGCCGCCGCCTGGGCGATGGACGAGGGCGGGCGACCGATGTTCCCGGTGGTGCCCGGCGGCGAGGTGCAGCGTGAATGGTCCTACCGTTTCGGCGTGAACCTCGTCATGTACGCGCTGACCGGCAACTACAAGGCCGACCAGGTGCACATCCCCTCCATCCTCGAACGGCTGGGGCAATAGAATGATTTCATCGGGCCTCGATATCGCTTTCGCGCCGATGCTGCCGCTCTGGGCGCTGGCGGCGCTGGCCGTCTTGTCCGTGCTGGTGCTGGCCGCTGGCCTGTGGCGGCGGGCGCGCGGCATCTGGCTGCGCGCGGCGGCGGTCGCCGTGCTGCTGCTGGCGCTGGCCAACCCGGCGATCATCGCCGAGCAGCGTGAGGACCAATCCGATATCGCCCTGCTGCTGACCGACCGCTCGCCCAGCCAGCGCATCGGCGAACGCCCGCAGCAGACCGATGCGGTGCTGGAGGCCCTGCGTGCCGAGCTGGCCCGCCAGCCCAATCTGGAGGTCCGCGAGGTTACGGTGGAGCCGGCCGGCGCCAACCGCGAGGGCACGCAGCTGTTGGCGACGGCGCAGCAGGCGCTGTCCAACATTCCGCGCCGCCGGCTGGCCGGCATCATCGCGCTGACCGACGGGCAGGCGCACGATGCCGACACGATGTCCGAAACCCTGCCCGCCCCGTTCCATGCGCTGATCACCGGCGAGAAGGACGAACAGGACCGCCGCCTGGTGATCCGCCAGGCTCCCAGCTTCGGCATGGTCGGCAAGGAGGTCACCATCCGGCTGGCGGTCGAGGATGCCGCTGCCGCCGAGGGCACGCCGGTCTCGCTCCGGCTGCGCCTGAATGGCGAGCGCGAGGAGGTGATCGCCGTGCCCGCGAACAGCGAGGAAGAGATTGCCTTCACGCTGGACCGCGGCGGCCAGAGCGTGCTGGAGATCGAGGCCGCCCCCGGCGAGCGCGAACTCACGCTGATCAACAACCGCGCGGTGCTGAGCATCAACGGCGTGCGCGACCGGCTGCGCGTGCTGCTGGTCTCCGGCGAGCCGCATGCGGGGGAACGCACCTGGCGCAACCTGCTGAAGGCCGACCCGTCGGTCGATCTGGTGCATTTCACCATCCTGCGCCCGCCGGAGAAGCAGGACGGCACGCCGATCCGTGAGCTGTCGCTGATCTCCTTCCCGATCCGCGAGCTGTTCGAGGTGAAGATCGACGAGTTCGACCTCATCATCTTCGACCGCTACAAAAGGCGCGGCGTGCTGCCCCGGCTCTATCTCGGCAATATTGCGGAATATGTGCGCAAGGGCGGCGCGCTGCTGATGGCGGTGGGGCCGGATTTCGCCTCGCCGGTCAGCCTGTTCCAAACCCCCATCGGCGATATATTGCCGGCCGAGCCCAGCGGCGACGTGCATGAGGAGGGCTACCGCCCGACCCTGACAGCGATGGGCCGCCGCCACCCCGTCACCGCCGATCTGGCCGGCGCCGGGCCCGAGGGCGGCGTGCCGGGCTGGGGCCGCTGGTTCCGGCTGGTCGATACCCAGCCGCGCAGTGGCACCGTGGTCATGCAGGACGAGCGCGCCCGCCCGCTGGTAGTTTTGGACCGCGTCGGCGAGGGCCGCGTGGCGCAGATCAACAGCGACCATATGTGGCTGTGGACGCGCGGCTTCGAGGGCGGCGGCCCGCAGGCCGAGCTGCTGCGCCGGGTCGCGCACTGGCTGATGAAGGAGCCGGACCTGGAGGAGAATGATCTGCGCGCCACCGTGCGCGGCGACCGCATGGAGATCGAGCGCCGCTCGCTGGAGCCGGCGGCGGAAACGGTGGAAGTCACCGGCCCGTCCGGCGAGACCATCACCGTGCCGCTGGCGGAATCCGGCGAGGGCCGCGCCACCGGCACGCTGACCGTAGAGGAACCCGGCCTCTACCGCCTGTCCGACGGGGAGCGCACCCGCCTGGTCACGGTGGGCGCGGTCAATCCGGTGGAATATGCCGATGTCCGCGCGACCGACGCGGTGCTGGCCCCGGTCGCCGAAGCTTCGGGCGGGTCGGTCCACTGGCTGGCCGACGGCATGCCCGATCTGCGCCGCGTCGATGCCGACCGCCGCGCCACGGGCCGCAACTGGATCGGGCTGCGCGCCAACAACGACTATATCGTGACCGGCGTGCTGGAAGTGCCGCTGCTGCCCGCCCTGCTCACCCTGCTGCTGGCGCTGGGCGCGCTGATCGGCGGCTGGCTGCGCGAGGCGCGATGAGCGTGCAGGAGGATGCTCCCGGAAATCCGCCCCCTACGAAACAGCTGGAGTTCCACGAGGCCGGGCTGATCGAGAACCGGCTGCTGCGGGTCACGCTCTACGCGCTGGGCTGCATTTTCGCCGCGCTGGGGCTGATTGGCGCCTTCCTGCCGGTGGTGCCGACCGTGCCTTTCCTGCTGGTCGCAGTGTGGTGCTTCGCGCGCTCCTCCCCGCGGTTCCACCACTGGCTCTATACCCATCCGACCTTTGGCCCGCCGATCCGCAACTGGTTCCAGCACGGCGTGGTGCCGCTGAAGGGCAAGCTCTACGCCGTCGGCGGCATGGCATTCAGCTGGATGATGACCGTCATTTTCGTGTTCGACGACTGGCTGAAGCCGGCGCTGATGGGCGGCACGATGGTTCTGATCGGGATCTATGTCTGCACCCGCCCCAGCCGCGTGCGGGCGGAGTAGCTACCAGCCAGCTAGCTGATTGTTGCGCTAGTGGCAGCGCTAGAGTTCCTCTGTCCGTCACCCCCGCACTTGTTGCGGGGGTCCAGGCTTCAGCTAACTGGATCGTCGGTCGAGTAAGCTGAACCCTGGATTCCCGGGACAAGCCCGGGAATGACAGATGAGAGAAAGCCGGAAGGCCGTAATCTCTCCAATCTCCCTTTCCGCTTGCGGGCCGGGCGGGAAGCCCGCATATCTCGGCTCCATGAAACGCAGCCAGCCACCCCGACATCCCCTCGGCAAGCAAATGGGCAAGTCGCACCGCGCCGCCGGCACGCCCGCCCGCCCGTTCGAGAAGCGTCCTGACCGGAAGCCGGCGCGCGCCGCCCGCAAGCTGCCGGCTAACACGCCGCCGGTCGAGCTGACCGTCACGGCGCTGGGCGTGCGCGGCGACGGGCTGGCGGAGGCCGGTGGCAAGCGCTATTTCGTGCCGCTGACCGTGCCCGGCGACCGGCTGCTGGTCCGCCCGGTCGAGGAGACCGGCGACGGCGTCCGCGCGGAAATCCTGGAGATGCTGGAACCCGGCGCGGACCGGCGCGAGCCGCCCTGCCCCTCTTTCGGGCGCTGCGGCGGCTGCACGCTGCAGCATCTGACAGACACCGCCTACCGCGCCTACAAGCAGGCGCTGCTGCTGGACGCGGTGGCGCGCGAAGGTATCGACCCGGAGCTGATCGCCGAACTGGTGACGGTGCCGCCGCACAGCCGGCGCCGCGCCATCCTGGTGGCCCGCAAGCTGGCGCAGGGCACGGTGCTGGGCTTCCATGAGCATCGCGGCCATTTCATCGTCGATATCGAGGAGTGCACCGTCCTCGCCCCGGCGCTGATGGCAGTGCTGCCGCCCTTGCGCGCCCTGCTGGACAGGCTGCTGCCGGCGGCCGGCAATGCCCGCGCGACCATGCTCAGCCTCGATGGCAGCGTCGATCTGCTGCTCGACCTGCCGGAAATGCCGGACCTTACCGGACGCGAAGCTCTGGCCGGCTTCGCGGCGGAGGCCAACCTCGCGCGGCTGTCGATCACCATCGAAGGCGGCACACCGGAACTGCTGGCCGAGCGCCGCGCCGCCACCCTCTCCTTCGCCGGCATACCGGTCGCGGTGCCGCCGGGCGCCTTCCTGCAGGCCACGCCGGAGGCCGAAGCCGCGCTGCTGGAGGCCGTGCTGGCCGGCGTCGGCGAGGCGAAGAATATCGCCGACCTCTATGCCGGCTGCGGCACCTTCAGCCTGCCGCTGGCGGCAAAGGGGGCCGCGGTGCATGCGGTGGAAGGCCACGCCCCGGCGCTTGAGGCACTGGCGGCGGCGTCCCGCAAGGCCGGCCCGTCCGTGAAGCTGAGTGTCGAGAAGCGCGACCTCGCCGGTGACCCGCTGGCGGAGGATGAGCTGGACCGGTTCGATGCGGTGGTGTTCGACCCGCCGCGCACCGGCGCGCGGTCCCAGGCAGCGGCTCTGGCGAAGAGCCAGGTGCCGGTGGTCGTGGCCGTCTCCTGCAACCCGGCCACCTTCGCGCGCGACATGCGGTTGCTGCTGGAGGGCGGCTACCGGCTGGAGCGCATCACCCCGGTGGACCAGTTCCTGTGGTCAGCGCATCTGGAGCTGGTGGCGGTGTTCCGGCGCGCATAAGAAAAACCCCCTCGCTGCCGGCAGCGAGGGGGTTTTCCGTTCAGACGCCTCAGATGTAGTAGGAGGCCAGCGGCTTGAAGCCGTTGAAGGCCACCGCCGAGTAGGTGGTGGTGTAGGCACCGGTGGAGCCGATGCGCACCCGGTCGCCGATGGCGAGGTCGAGCGGCAGCTTGTACTCCTCCTTCTCGTACAGCACGTCAGCGCTGTCACAGGTCGGGCCGGCCAGCACCACTGAGTCGCCCTCGCCGGTCAGCTCGCGGTCGAAGGTCAGCGGGTACTTGATCGCCTCGTCCATGGTCTCGGCCAGACCGCCGAACTTGCCGATGTCGAGATAGACCCAGCGCTTCGTCTCGGCCGCCGACTTGCGCGAGATCAGCACCACCTCGGATTCGATGACGCCGGCATTGCCGACCATGCCGCGGCCCGGCTCCACGATGGTCTCCGGGATGCGGTTGCCGAAATGGCGGCGCAGCGACTCGTCGATGGCCTGGCCGTAATCGGCCGGGGTCGGCATGTCCTTCATGTAGCGGGTCGGGAAGCCGCCGCCCAGATTGACCATGCGCAGCAGGATGCCGCGATGCTCCAGGTCCTGGAACAGCTTGGCGCAGCTGGCAATGGCCGCATCCCACTGCTGCGGATCGCGCTGCTGCGAGCCGACATGGAACGAGATGCCATAGGGGATGACGCCCTTCTCCGCCGCCTTCAGGAGAAGATCGAACGCCATCTCCGGCTCGCAGCCGAACTTGCGCGACAGCGGCCAGTCAGCACCCTCGCCCGAGGTCAGGATGCGGCAGAACACGCGCGCCCCCGGCGCCGCACGGGCGATCTTGTCCAGCTCCGCCTCGCTGTCGAAGGCGAAGAGACGGACACCCAGCGCATGGGCGCGCGCGATGTCCGTCTCCTTCTTGATGGTGTTGCCGTAGGAGATGCGCGACGGCGTGGCGCCGGCCGCCAGGGCGTCCTCGATCTCCGCCACGCTCGCCGTGTCGAAATTCGACCCCAGCCCGGTCAGCCGCTTCAGGATCTCCGGCGCCGGATTGGCCTTTACCGCATAGAAGATCTTGGCGTTCGGCAGGGCCGAGGCCAGGGCGCGGTAATTTTCCTCCACGACGTCCAGATCGACGACCAGGAACGGGGTCTCGACTCGTCGCTCGGCGAGGAAGCGGGCAATCTTTTCGTTCATCTCTCTACTCTCCCAAACCGCTGATTAGGCGGCATTAAAGTACGGTTCAGGTACGCAACACTCGTATCGGTGCCGGACTAGACGACCAGCACGTTCTTGAACTGCCAGGGATCGTCGTAATCGACGTCCTCGGCGAACAGAACCCCCCGGCTTTCCAGCGGCGTCCAGTCGCTGTAGGCCCCGACCACCGGGCCGAGATAGGGCATGCAGACATCCAGAACCCGCTGGAAGTCCATCTCGTCGGGTTCGACGATGCCTTTCTCCGGGTTCTCCATCGCCCAGACCAGGCCGCCGAGCACGGCGACGGTGACCTGCAGCGAGGTGGCGTTGTTGTGCGGGCACAGCTTGCGCGCTTCCTCGATGGAGAGCTGCGATCCGTACCAGTAGGCATTCTTCTTGTGACCGGCGAGCAGCACGCCCAGCTCATCAATGCCGCTGACGACCTCGTCAACGATCAGCCGCTGGTTCGGCTGCTGCTGCCAGTTCTTACCCGCCAGCTCGTGCACCGACATGACCGCGTCGTCGCACGGGTGGTAGGCGTAATGCACGGTCGGCCGGTAGGTCACCGCCTTAGCCGCGCCGGTCTCTTCGGTCACCGTGAAATAGTCGGCGATGGAGATCGCCTCGCTATGGGTGATGAGGAAGCCGTGGAAATGGCCCTCGGTCGGCGTCCAGGTGCGCACCCGCGTGCTGGCCCCCGGCCGGTTCAGGAAGATCGCCGCGTCGCAGCCAAAGGCATGCCGGCTGGCGTTGTACGGCCAGTGCTTCTCGTGCGTGCCCCAGCCCAGCTCGGTCGGCTGCGAGCCTTCCGAGACGAAGCCGTCGATCGACCAGGTGTTCACGAATTCGCCGACCTTCTTCGGGTTATTCGTCACCTGGGTGTCGCGCTCGGCGATGTGAATGACCTTCACGCCGAGGGTCTTGGCCAGATTGCCCCAGCCCGCGCGGTCCGCCGGCACATCCGCCTTCACGCCGGTATCCTTGGCGATGTTCAGCAGCGCCTGCTTCACGAAGTGGGACACCAGACCCGGATTGGCGCCATGGGTGATAACCGCCGTCGGGTCCTTCTTGCCGGGCCGGCGCTGCGCCAGGAATTCCTCCCGCAGCGCGTAGTTGGAGCGCAGCGAGGGCGGCAGCGAGGTATCGGTATAGCCGCCGACCCAGGGCTCGATGCAGGTGTCGAGATAGAGCGCACCCTTGTCGCGCGCCAGCTCGGCCAGCGCGATGGAGGACACATCGACCGACAGGTTCAGCAGGAAGTCGCCCTTGCCGATCTCCTTGCCCACCAGATCCTTGTAGTTCTCGCGCGTGACCGGGGCGACCCGGAATTCCACGCCATACGCGTCGGCAACTTCCTTGCCCTTCTCCTCGGCGGTGATGATGACGATCTTGTCCTTCGGCATGTCGATATGCCGCAGGATCAGCGGCAGCACGCCCTGGCCGATGCTGCCGAAGCCGATCATCACGATACGTCCGCCGAAGGCGGTATGGCGCTTATAGTCCGTCATTCTTTGTCACACTCCGTTCAGTTTCGATGCGGGCCGGCTCCTGTTCCCGGCCCCGCCGCACATAAGCGCTGACTTTTATTGTTTCCTCAAGCCACGGCACGCAGCTTCGCGCGCCGCCGCACCACACGGGCCGGATGGCTGACCTGCACCGGTGCTTCCTGACCCGCGCCCGCCTGACCTGAGCCGGGGTGGCCGGCGGTCGCCAGCAGCGGCCCGTCGGACACGGCAACCGTGCCGATCCGGTCAAAGCCGTTGAACTGGGTGCGCAGGCAGGCACCGTAGGCGCCCAGCTGGCCGATCTCGATCCAGTCGCCCTCGCGCAGGTCGGCCGGCAGCCAGAACGGGCCTTCCATGCGGTCCGCGCTGTCGCAGGTCGGGCCGAAGAAGACGTAGGGCAGCATCTCGGACGAAGCGGCTTCACCTTCGGGACGGATCACCCGCACCGGGAAGCGGAAGGCCGGCACACCGGCATCCGACAGCGTGCCGTACACGCCGTCATTGATGAACAGCTCCTGCCCGCGGCGGTGGTTCACCTGCACGACCAGCGAGGTGCCGGCGGCGACCAGCGCACGGCCCGGCTCGCACCACAGCTCGCAATTCGCGAGGTCCAGCCGGCGGAAGGCGCGGTTGATGGCCGCCATGTAGAGCCACAGCGCCGGCGGGTTCACGTCCGGATAGGCAACCGGGAAGCCGCCGCCGACATCCAGCACGTCGGGCGTCACGCCGGACAGGCGGATGACCTCGCCGGCGATCTCCATGGCGCGCTCATAGGCGGACGGGTCCAGGCACTGGGAACCGACATGGAAGCACAGGCCGACGCGGCGGCCGGCATCGCGCGCGGCACGCAGCAGGGTGACCGCCTGCTCCACCGGGGCGCCGAACTTGCCGGACAGGTCATAGACCGCGCCGCCCTTCGGCAGCTTCAGGCGGATGAACAGGCCCAGATCGTCGGCATGGCCGGTCTCGGTCACGATCTTCGCCAGTTCCTCCATGGAATCCAGCGAGAAGTCGCGCACGCCATGCTGCATGTAGGCAGCCCGGATCGAAGCCCGCGGCTTCACCGGATGCATGTAGGCGAGGCGCGCGTCCGGCAGCAGCCGGCGCACGGTCTCGATCTCGGTCAGCGAGGCGACGTCGAAATTGGCGACACCACCAGCCGACAGGGCGCGCAGCACCGCCACATCCGGATTGCACTTCACGGCATAGAAGACACGGCCCGGAAACAGCGACACGAAGGTGCGCGCGGTCGCCTCCATGAGGGCCGGACGCACGCACAGCACGGGCTCTTCCGGACGGGAGGCGGCAATCACGCCATCGACCGTCAGGCCGGCAATCTCGCGGTTTGCATCGAAACCAAGGAACATCGCACCAACTCCCAAAAACTGATCGCGCCCTTACCGGACACGCCAAGAACACGCGCGGATGCCGACGCACCGGTTGAGGTGCAGGAACCCGCTGGCCTGCCCGAAAACCGGGACAGGTCACGACGAAAGCTTGCCCGCCCCCGGCCCGCAAAAGAGCTGGCGGCGATATCGAAAGCCTATGAAGTGAGACGTGCTTGGCGGGTTCAGCGGCCTTCCCTCTGCGGGAGGCCTGTGGGACCGCTCAAGGTTCGTTTTTCAGGGGGGTGTCTCAGCCCCCGGTGGTACAGGACGCAATCATAACAGGACCCCTTCGGACCAGAGCGGCAGCGCCGCCAGATGAGCCAAAAGAGACGCGTTACGTCGTTACTTAACCACGGTGGGCCATTGGTACGTGCGAATACGCTCTGGGGCGTCATATATGCCCAACAATCTCCCCACGCAAGCCCGAATTTTCCCTGTAAGGCCCGACACTTAGCGGCAGGGCAGCAGATCGCCCGCCGACTGTTCGAACGCTCAGCGAAATTAAACGCCAAGTATCTGATTAGAAGCCTTTTTTGCGATATTTTTCGGGATAATTTTTAACTGCCGCCGGAATTATGAAATTTTTCGGGCGCATCCCGGCCCGCCTGTAACAATCGGCATGACAAGCGGCAATGCCCCGGCATCCAACGGCCCCATCGCCAAGACAATGGAATTCGCGCATGATAGGTGCGGTTGCAGCAACGGGACGCAAGAGCCTTGGAACCATGACGATCATCCGCCGACTAACGCTGCTGAGTTTCATCGGGCTGTCCGGCCTGGCCGCACCCCTCCTCAACCCTGTCCTCGCCGCCGAGACCATCCGCATCGGCGGCTACCCCTTCCCGCCCTTCGTCGAGGTGATCGATGGCCAGCCGGGCGGGCTGACGCTGGATCTGATCGCCGCCGCCAACAAGGCGCAGACGCGTTACCGGCTGGAGTTCGTGCCCACGGCCGCGGAGCAGCGCTATGCCGATCTTGAGAAGGGAAGTTTCGACCTGATCCTGTTCGAGAGCGCCGACTGGGGCTGGCCGCGCGGAAAGATCGCCTCCGCCGCCACCCTGCATGAGGGCAGCGAGATCTATGTCGCTCTGGCGGAACCCGGCCGCGATCAGGGCTTCTTCAGCCCGCTGTCGGAGCGCCGCATCGCCATCGTCAGCGGCTTCCATTACGGCTTCGCCGGCATGGAGACGGACAGTGCTGCGCTGGCCAGGCGCTTCGACATTCTGGAAACACCGGAACCGGGCGACAGCCTGCAGGCGGTGCTGGATGGCGAGGCCGAGGTCGCGGTGCTGAACGATGTGTTCCTGAAACGGCTGCTGGCCGAAGTGCCGGAGATGAAAGAGACGCTGCTGATCGGCGATACGCCGGACCAGCGCTACAGCCAGGCCGTGATCGGCAGCGCGCGGCGGGCGGAGATGGCGACCGCCATCGGCCGGCTGCTGCTCGACACCATGCGCGCGCCCGCGTTTCAGGAGGTACTGCGCGGCTACGGGCTGGGCACACCGTAGGCAAAAGAAAAGGGCAGGCCCGATGGCCTGCCCTTTCCGGTGCACTCATTGTTCCCGACGTCAGGCCAGGGTGAGGGAACCCGCCGACATCTTGCCGTTGCGGCCCTGCTGCAGGTCGTAGCTCAGGCGCTGCCCCTCGGCCAGATCGGCCAGTCCGGCCTGCTCAACCGCACTGATGTGCACGAACACATCGGCCCCGCCCTCATCCGGCTGGATGAAACCGTAGCCCTTGGTACGGTTGAACCATTTCACGATGCCAGTACTCATAATCTTTCTCCTTCATCGCCACGCGTCCGCGGCGACACACCTTCGCAAGTGCATGCGGACTCGTCGGGAACGAAGGGAAATCTGCGTCACTCAACGGCGGCCAAACGTCTTTGCCGCTCCACACAACGCATTATCCTATGCGCAAAGCCTATTGGCGCGCAATCGACGCCGCGCGCCGGAATTGCCCACCGGTTTACTTCGTCAGGATCAGCTTGCCCTTGCGCGTCAGGCGCAGCCGGTAGAACTCCTCGGCGTGCTGGATCAGCACCTCGCGCCCGGCGGTGAACAAATCGCCGCTGTCGAGGATGCGTTGGGCCGCCGGCACCGGCTGGACCGGGCGGTAGCCGTCGAGGCCGGGATGGGCCGGACCCGGCATGGAAGGTTGGCGCATGACGCTCATAGCCTGTCTCCTCTGTGCGTGTCAGCAGTACGCGCGCTTAAAACTAATTTGCGAATAACTCGCAATAGCAAGACTGAAGGCTAAAACCGCCCTTGTCAACGCCGATCCGTCATCCCGATGGGGCATAAGAAAAACCCTCCCGGCCAGAGCCGGGAGGGTTGTGTAGAACCATAGCAGTGCGGCGCCCGGTCAGCCGGTCCGCACCTGCGTCAGGAACTGGTCGACCTGGTTGCGCAGGCGCTCGCTCTGTGACATCAAATCGTTGGCGGAGTTCAGCACCTCGTGCGCCGTGGTGCCGCTCAGCTCCGCCGCCGTGCTGACGCCGACGATGTTGGAGCTGACCTCCTGCGTGCCCGAGGCCGCCTGCTGCACATTGCGGGCGATTTCCTGGGTGGCGGCATTCTGCTCCTCCACCGCCGAGGCGATCACCGTGGCGATCTCGTTGATCTCGCCGATAATGCTGGCGATCTCGGTGATCGCGCCCACCGCCTCTTCCGTGGTGCCCTGCATGACCTCGATCTGACCGGACACATCCTCGGTCGCCTTGCCGGTCTGGTTGGCCAGGTTCTTCACCTCCGAGGCCACGACGGCGAAACCCTTGCCCGCCTCGCCGGCGCGCGCTGCCTCGATGGTCGCGTTCAGCGCCAGCAGGTTGGTCTGCTCGGCGATGCCACGGATCAGCTGCACCACCTCGCCGACCTGCTGGGCGGCCTTCATCAGTTCCTGCACCGTGCCGTTGGTGCGCTGCGCCGCGCTGACCGCACGCTGGGCGATGGTCGCGGATTCGCTGACCTGGCGCCCGATCTCGCTGATCGAGCTGGACAGCTCCTCCGCCGCCACGCCGACGGTCTGCACATTGCTGGAAGCCTGTTCCGAGGCCGCCGCGACGGTGGTGGCCTGGGTACGGGTCTCCTCCGCCGTGTGAGCCATGCTCTCCGCCGAAGTCTTCAGGCCGGAAGCCGCCGTGGCCACCGCCTTCACGACATCGCCGATCTTCGCCTCGAAATCGTCGGCCAGCTGATACATCATCTTCCGGCGTTCCTCGGCCGCCTGCCGGCGTTCCTGATCGGCGGCAGCGCGGCTTTCCTCCAGCGCCACCGCATTGTCGCGGAACACCGCCAGCGCATCGGCCATGCGGGCGATCTCGTCACGGCCGCTGTTCGGAATCTCAGCGGTCAGGTCGCCCTGGCTGATCGATTCCATCGCCGTGGTCAGGCGCATCAGCCTGCCGACGACGGCGCGCCCGACATAGAGCCAGCCCAGCAACACCGCACCGATGATGCTGGCGCCGACAATGACGAGCATTGCCGTGGTGCTGGCCATAATGACGTCGTTGGTGGCGGCCTTCGCGTCCTCGATCTTGCCGGAGGCTTCATCGACCAGCGCATCGACGGCGAACTGCAATGCGGTCGCCTGCACCTTGCCGGCGGCAAGCGCCTCGCTGGCCTTTTCACCCAGGGCCAGCTCCTGCCGGCGCAGGTCGAACAGATTGCCATCGGCGGTGCCATATTCGATCAGCATGTTGACCGTGCTGGCCAGCATGGCGACGTCCTGCCCGCCATTCTGCAGCTCTTCCAGATAGGCGTTCACGCGCGAGGCGGCACCGGCGAAGCGGCCGGACAGGGCGTCGATCTCAGCCGTGCGGCTTTCATTTGACGCCGCCGCCAGCACGCCGGCCAGCAGATTGGCCTCGCCCTGGATGGACAGCAGCGCGCGCAGCATGCTGACGTCCTTCTCCATCAGCCGGGTGATGATGAAGCTGTTGTCGGCGATGGTGACCTCGGAACTCAGCACCAGGTCGAAGCCGGTATCGTCAACCAGCGTGACCAGCGCCAGGGTCAGATTCTCATAGAGCGCCAGCAGTTCGCGCATCAGCTCGACACGGCGGCTGCGCATCGCCTCCAGCTTCTGGAAGTCGGAGCCGGTCAGCTCATCCATGCGGGTGGCGAACAGCCCGTTGGCATCGCGCCCCTTGGCGACCATCTCCTCGACCAGCATCACCACATTGGCGCCACTACCCAGATCCCACAGCTTTTCCAGATTGGGGGCGATCCGCCGCGCCGTGGCGTCGAACTGGTCGCGCAGGGGACGCAGATGCGTGGCATCCTGCGCCGAGGCAACCTGGGTATAGATGCCGAGCAGCGAGTTGACCTCGGCCTTGACCTCCAGCGCCGCCCGCAGCGCGCCGACTTGGTTTTCCAGCAAATCGGTGATTGTGCGCCCGCTGTTCGCCGTCGCCTCCTCGGCGGCGGAGACAAGGCCGGTACGCGCGCTTTCCACCTTGGGGTCGATATCGGCCAGGATCGCGCCATGCGCCAGATTGGCCTCGTCCACCATGTCCTGGCGCTTGCGCTTGATTGCAAGCGACTCCTTCACGATCTGGTCGATGCTCTGCAGCCGGCTGGCCAGCGTCTCGACGCTGGTGCGCAGCCCCTGCACCTGCTGTTCGCCAGCCTCGCCCAGCACCCGGGCCAGGTCGATGATGTCGCTGTTCAGCAGGTTGGTGCGCTCGTCCAGCGCCGCACGGGCATCCTCGCGCTCCTTTGGCGTCGTCGCGGCCTGCAGCGCCGGGGCCACTGCCAGGAAGCCGTTCACGTCGGCGGCGATCTTCAACGCCGCTTCCGACATCGGCACGGCCTCGTCGGTGATCGTCGCCAGGCTGTCCTTCACACGCTCGAAGGAGAACCAGGCGACACCGCCGGCCAGCACCGTCATGATAGCCGCGCCACCGAACGCCATCAGCAGCTTCTCGCGGATGCCGAGGCCGCGCCCGCGCCGCTTCGCCTGCCGGGCCGTGTTTTCCGGGTCGTTTCCGGCTTCGGTATCGACCTCAGCCTCAATCGCTTCGTTATTCTCTGTCATGACTTGCCCCCGTCCCTTCCTGGACACAGCTTCAGCCGCCAGCGGCGGCCAGGCTTTCTACCTTCTTCACTGTTCCGTCATCCTGGATCACGGTCAGTGTCACCGTGTCCGACCCTTGATTGTCGCCCTTCCCGAAGGTCAGCGTGAAGCCACCCAGATCGAAGCTGCCGACCTTGTACAGCGTGTCGACAAAGGCGCGCTGCGTCGGCTCGCCCTCGATCTTGCGCAGCACCTCCAGGAACAGCCGCCCGGCGACATAGCCTTCCAGCGACACCGTGTCGGGGCGCGCCTTGTCGCTCACCGCCATCATGGCGGCCTGATATTGCTGCACCAGCGGCAGCGACTCATCCTGCGGCAGCGGCATGACCTGCGTGACGGCCACACCGGTGCGCTGCGCCGCCAGCGCCTGCGAGAACACCTCACCACCAACGAAGGAGGTGGTCAGGAAGCGCGGGTCCATGCCCAGGCTGCGCGACAGCTTGATGAATTCCGCCGCCGGACGGTAGGCGCCGACGATCAGCACCGCCTCCGGGTTGGCCTTGCGGATGGTCAGCAGCGCGGTCTTCACCGCCGTGGTGTTGCGGTAGTAGCTGCCTTCCGCGACCAGCGTCAGACCGTGCTTCTCCAGCGCCTTCTTCACCGCCCGCACGCCGGAAATGCCAAAGGCGTCATCCTGATACAGGATCGCGATGCGCTTGGCCTGAAGGTCGGCGGTCAGCCGTTCGATCCACAGCTCGGCCTCCTGATCGTAGGAGGCGCGGATATTGATCACATAGTCGAGTTCCGGCTGGCGCAGGGCCGGCGCGCCGGTGAAGGCGCCGATGAAGGGGATGCCCATGTCATTGGCCAGCTGCATGGCCGACATCGACGGCGCGGTACCGACCGAGCCGATCATCGCGAAGACGCCCTCGGTCAGGATCAGCTCCTCCGCATTCGCCAGCGCGCGGTCGGCGCGGTACTCGTCGTCCTTTGTCATCAGCTCGATCTTGCGGCCCTTCACGCCGCCGGCATCGTTCGCCTCCTTGAAGGCGGCGAGCAGCCCCTCGCGCATCGCCATCCCCAGTTCGGCGACCGAGCCATTCAACGCGGCACTCTGCCCGACCACAATGCGGTCGGCATAGACGCCGGAGGCGGCAGCCAGGGCTGGCGCCGCGCTGGCGGCGATGATTCCCAACCCCAGGACCGCGCCCAGGACAGTACCCCGAACAGTGGCGGCGGCTTTCGGTACGAAGCGCATGGACCCCTCCTTAATATCCTTCGTTTTTAACCTTACTCCCGCTCCTTTAAAAAGAGGTTACTCTTTGCTTCCATTTGGGGAAATTAACCCTCAATTTTTATCTTATTATTCATGCACATATACTAATCACCCACATGGCCTTCAGCTGGCCCGCTCCACCGCGCCGGAAACGGCCTTGCCGGACATTGCCGGACGCATCCGGAACACCAGCCCCAGCACGATGACCAGATTGACCAGGTTGAAGCCAACCCCGGTCAGGAAGGCGATGCGGTAACTGCCGGCCAGGTCGAAGACCAGCCCGCCCAGATAGCCGCCGCCGGCCATGCCCAGCGTGCCGCACAGCAGGATCACGCCGATCCGCCAGCCGACCTCGCCCAGCGGGAACACCTCGCGCGCGACCAGCGAATAGGTCGTGACCAGCCCGCCAAAGGCGAGACCGAAGGCGAGTGCGGAGAGGTACAGGCCGGTCAGCCCGTCCACCCAGACGAACAGCGACAGGGTGGCGGCCTGCCCGATGGAGCCGATCAGGATGGTGCGCAGCCCGCCGATGCGGTCCGCCAGCAGGCCGAATCCGAGGCGGCTGACAAAGCCGCCGGCCAGCAGCAGCGACAGCATTTCCGCCCCGCGCGCGGCGGAGAAGCCGAGATCGATGGCGTGCGACATTAGATGCACGATGGGCATCGCCATCGCCACGCAGCAGCCGATGATCGCCAGGCACAGCAGCGCATGCAGGAGATGGAGCGACGGCACCGCGCGCCGCACGAACGCGACCGCGTCATCGCCCGGCAGGGTAATGGGCAGCGGTGTAGCTTGAGGTTCAGATGCGGACACCGACACCGGTGCGGGCCGGCGCAGCAGCAGCGACAGCGGCAGGATGACGGCAAGGCAGGCAATGCCGTAGCCGATCATCACGCTGCGCCAGCCGGCCTCGTCCATGGCGTATCGGAACAGTGGCGGCAGCAGCATGCCGGCAATCGACTGGCCGCTGCCGACCACCGCCAGCGCAAAGCCGCGGTTGCGGTCGAACCAGCGTGTCGCGTTGCTGAGCAGCGGCACCATCAAGGCACCCTTGCCGAATATGCCGAGCAGCAGCAGGTGCGAGGCGTAGAGCGACCATTCCCCCTGCATGCTGCCGGCCAGCACGCAGCCGGCGGCCAGCGAAAGGGCGCCGATGATCGCGCTGCGGCCCGCGCCATAGCGGTCGGCGAACCAGCCCATCAGCACCCCGCCGATGCCGGCGCCGGCCCAGTTCAGCCCGTTCGCCAGCGAGGGTACGCTGCGCGGCCAGCCCATTTCCTGGCTGACCGGCACCATGCCGACGACGATCAGATACATGGCGCCGAACGCCATCGAGACCATCGCCATCGAGGCGATGACGACGAGCCAGCCATAGGGGCGCTCAATGCTGGTTTCCGCAGCCTTGTCGGCCATGCCGGACGTTCCTCCCGCTTCTTCTTTTGTCTCGACGCTAGCATGCGCCTGTCCGTAAAGACAAAGTGGCCGTAAAGACAAAGCGGCAAGACCCTGTCTGCGTGTCGATATGAAGTGCGACTTGATTAGTGCCTTATACTCAAACCGCACCCGGCACTCAGACCGTCACCCCCGGTCCTGTACCGGGGGTCCAGGGTTCAGCCCACTTGGGCGATGCCGAAGCGAGCCGAGGCCTGGATTCCCGCAACAAGTGCGGGAATGACGGACAGAGGAAACTGAAATTCAGCATGACGCCCCCGTCTCCACCGCCAGTTAAAGCCGTTATCGTCCGCACGCTGGACGAGGCGCTGGCCGCACTCGATGCGGCGCGGGAGGCCGGCGTCGCCGTCACGCTGCTTAGCCCGCCGGGCGCCGCCGGGACGATGGGGGCGGGATTCTGGCAGGCGCTGATTGAGGCTGCTGCCGAAGAACGCCCGGATGCCCGCTTCACGGCATTGCTGGATTGCGGCCCCTGGCCCGGCTTCGCGATGGCCGCCCTGCGCCAGGGCGTTAAGGGACTGGTCTTCACTGGTGACGCCCAAACCCTCATGCGCCTGCGCGGCATCGCCGAAGCCAGTGGCGCCACGATCCTGGACCGCGCGCCTGCCGCCCTCGACCCCGCCGCCCTTGACCCCGACGCCAGCCGGAACCAGCCCGCCGCCCTGCGCGTTTGGCTGGCAGGAGAGAGGCGCGATGGTTAAGGCGATCTGACAACCTCTCCGCCCGTCACCCCCGGGCCTGACCCGGGGGTCCAGGGGCCACATGCCGAAACGATGCAGGCAGAGCACCGCCCCTGGATTGCCGGGTCAAGCCCGGCAATGACAAAAGAGTGTGGCCCAGGTCAGAACTCAAACTGGCCGACCGCCACCCCCCGCCCCAGATTGCAAAAGCGGGGCGTATCGGCTATTTCGTGGGCGCGATAACGCCGTCGCGCCGAAACTGGCCGCGATGCGCCCCAGGAAACCGCACCCCGAAAGGATTTCGCCCGATGAAGATGACCCAGCGCGTCAAGAAGATCCTCGACAATTACGAATCCGATTCGCCGGGCGTGAAGGCCAACCTCGCGCGCATCCTGATGCAGGGCAAGCTGGGCGGCACCGGCCGTCTGGTCATCCTGCCGGTCGATCAGGGCTTCGAGCATGGCCCCGCGCGCAGCTTCGCGCCGAACCCCGAGGCCTATGACCCGCACTATCACTTCAAGCTGGCCATTGATGCCGGCCTGTCGGCCTATGCCGCCCCGCTCGGCATGCTGGAAGCCGGCGCCGATACCTTCGCCGGCCAGATCCCGACCATCCTGAAGGTCAATTCCTCCAACTCGCTGTCGCGCGAGAAGGAAGCCGCCAACCAGGCCGTCACCGGCTCCATCGGCGATGCGCTGAAGCTGGGCTGTTCGGCCATTGGCCTGACCATCTATCCGGGCTCCGACGCCGCCTTCGACATGATGGAAGAGGCCCGCGAACTGGCCGAGGAGGCGAAGTCGGTCGGCCTTGCCGTCGTCATGTGGTCCTATCCGCGCGGCGGCGACCTGTCGAAGCCGGGCGAGACGGCAGTGGACATCTGCGCCTATGCCGCGCATATGGCAGCCCTGCTGGGCGCCCACATCATCAAGGTGAAGCCGCCGACGGCCGCCCTGGAGCTGGACGCCGCCAAGAAGGTCTATGAGAGCAAGAAGATCCCGATCGGCACCATGACCGAGCGCATCTCCCACGTCGTGCAGTCCTCCTTCAACGGCCGCCGTCTGGTCGTCTTCTCCGGCGGCGAGGCGAAGGACCTGGACGGGCTGTACAACGAGATCCGCGAAATCCGCGATGGCGGCGGCACCGGCTCGATCATCGGCCGCAACACCTTCCAGCGTCCGCGCGCCGATGCGCTGGCGATGCTGGACACCATCGTGAAGATCTATCAGGGGAAGGCCTGACCATTCGCACCAGGCTGTATCTCGTAACGCCGCCGGAGATCGATCTGGCGGCGTTTCCCGACCGGCTCAGCCAGGCGCTGGAAGCGGGCGATGTCGCCTGCCTCCAGCTGCGGCTGAAGACCGGCGACGGCCCGGCTGACGAAGCGGTCATCCGCAAGGCGGTCGAGCGGCTGCGGCCGATCTGCCACAACCATGATGTGGCGCTGATCCTGAACGACGACCCCGCCCTCGCCGCCGAGCTGGACTGCGACGGCGTGCATGTCGGCCAGGAAGACACGCCCTACGCCGAAGCCCGGCAGATCGTCGGCCCCGACGCCATCGTCGGCGTCACCTGCCACAATTCCCGGCACCTCGCCATGAGTGCCGCCGAGCAGGGTGCGGACTATGTCGCCTTCGGCGCCTTCTTCCCGACCCACACCAAGCAGGCCAAGACCCAGGCCGATATCGAGCTGCTGTCCTGGTGGGCCGAGCTGATGGAAGTGCCCGTCGTCGCCATCGGCGGCATCACGGTCGAGAATTGCCGGCCGCTGGTCGAGGCCGGGGCGGATTTCCTGGCCGTGGTCGGCGGGGTGTGGAACCACAAGGACGGCCCCGCCGCCGCGGTATCCGCCTTCAACCGCATCTTCGACGAGGTCGAGGCGGCGCAAAAGGGCGGCAAGACGCGGAAATAACCGCCCAGCCGCCGAATAGTTGAGGCGCCCTTCTATTCCGCAAGCTCGCGCATGACCTTGATGAGGTCGGACTTGCCCTCGAAGCCGATGCCCGGCAGGTCCGGCATCACGATATGGCCGTCCTCGACCTTCACCCCGTCCGGGAATCCGCCATAGGGCTGGAACAGGTCGGGATAGCTCTCATTGCCGCCGAGGCCGAGGCCTGCCGCGATGTTCAGCGACATCTGGTGGCCGCCATGCGGGATGCAGCGCGACGGCGACCAGCCGAACTGGCGCAGCACATCGAGCGTGCGCAGATATTCGACCAGCCCGTAGGCCAGCGCGCAATCGAACTGCAGCCAGTCGCGGTCGGGGCGCATGCCGCCATAGCGCAGCAGGTTGCGGGCATCCTGATGGGAGAACAGATTCTCGCCCGTCGCCATCGGCGCGTCATAGAATTCGGAGATTGCCGCCTGAAGGGCATAATCCAGCGGATCGCCGATCTCCTCGTACCAGAAGATCGGATAATCGCGCAGCATCTTGGCGTAGGCGATGGCGGTCTCCAGGTCGAAGCGGCCATTGGCATCCACGGCGAGCCGGGCCTGCGAGCCGATCTCCTTCAGGACGGATTCGATGCGGCCGCGATCCTCATCGAGCGAGGCGCCGCCGATCTTCATCTTCACGACGGTATAGCCCCGGTCGAGATAGCTGCGCATCTCCGCGCACAGGGCGGAATTGTCCTTGCCCGGATAATAATAGCCGCCGGCAGCATAGACGAAGACCCTCGGGTCGGCCTCGCGCCCCTTCATCTCGGCCAGCAGGCGGAACAGCGGCTTGCCCTCGATCTTGGCGATGGCATCCCAGACCGCCATGTCGATGGTGCCGACCGCGACCGACCGCTCGCCATGCCCGCCGGGCTTCTCGTTGGTCATCATCCTGGCCCAGATCTTGTGCGGGTCGAGATTGGTGCCGGCCTCGTTCAGCAGGCTCTCCGGCGATGCTTCGAGGATACGGTCGCGGAAGCGTTCGCGGATCAGCCCGCCCTGCCCGTAGCGCCCGTTCGAGTTGAAGCCGTAGCCGACCACGCGGCGGCCATCGCGCACCACATCGGTGACGACCGCGACCAGGCTGGCCGTCATCTTCGAGAAATCGATATAGGCGTTGCGAATGGGCGAGGCGATCGGCTTGGTCACCTCGACGATATCGACGATCCGCATGGGGGCGCTCCTGTACTTGCTTTTGCCGGCATTGACGTTTGCGCGCGACACTAGCGCCGCACCCCGCCGCCGTCCAATGCCCATGGCGGATCAGGCCATGCCGGAACGGGATGGCTTATAACCGGCGAGTGCGTGGTGTGGATGAAACGGCGCTATATTCGCCCAGACCATCGGTGGGTATTGAACATGGCCATCTTGCAGACGACACGATTAACGCTCAGCCCCTGCCGCCCGGATGACCGGGCTGACTTCATGGCACTTGAGCTTGACCCGGAGGTGATGCGCTTTCTGAACGGCGGATACGCCGTCGATCATCAGCGAATTGATGAGAACGCAACCTTTCTGATGCCCAGAGGAACGGAGCCTTACGTCTGGACGGCGCGCCGCAAGACCGACGGCGCGTTCGTCGGATGGTTCTGCCTGTCGCCAGAAGGCGATCATTCAGCCGAACTCGGATATCGGCTGCGCCGGAATGAGTGGGGTCAGGGACTGGCTTCGGAAGGGGCTTCGGCGCTCGTCGACTGGGGCTTCAGGAACGGCGGATATGACAGCATCGTGGCGACCACGATGGCGGTGAATCTGGGATCGCGCCGCGTCATGGAAAAGATCGGCATGAAGTACATTCGCACCGTCTTTGCCGATTGGCCCGACCCCATACCGGGCAGTGAGCAGGGCGACGTCTGGTATGAGATGACGCGCCAGGATTGGCGTGGCGGCTGACCACCCCCAAACCCGAAATCCCCCCGTTTCACCGCTCCCCGCCCGCACGCTTGCCCTTATCAGGCCAAGCTGATAGCTTCCGCGCGCCCGGCACCGGGTGAAACCCGAACATCTAATGGAATCGAAGCGATGAAAATCGACGGCAACGCCATCCGCCCCGGCTACGTCATCGAATACAACAACCGCCTGTGGGTGGCGGTGAAGACGCAGCATGTGAAGCCGGGCAAGGGCGGCGCCTACATGCAGGTCGAGCTGAAGGACATCCGCGACGGCACCAAGCTGAACGAGCGCTTCCGCTCCGCCGATACGGTGGAACGCGTGCGGCTCGACCAGAAGGACATGCAGTACATCTTCGGCGACGACACCACCCTGACCTTCATGGACATGGAAACCTACGAGCAGGTCTCCATCGCCCGCGAGCTGGCCGGCGACCCCGCCGTGTTCCTGCAGGACGGCATGAAGTGCGTGGTCGAGTTCTATGAGGAAGAGGCGCTGTCGGTGCAGCTGCCGGAAACCGTCATCATGACCATCGTCGAGGCCGACCCGGTGGTGAAGGGGCAGACCGCCGCCTCCTCCTACAAGCCGGCGATCCTGGAAAATGGCGTGCGCGTCATGGTGCCGCCGCATGTCGAGAGCGGCACCCGCATCGTGGTGCGCACCGAAGACCAGACCTATGTGGAGCGCGCGAAGGGCTGACCGCCTTTCGCCGCCCTTTCCCTACGTTTCAAGACTTTCAGGACATCATGGCCGTTCGTTCCCCCCTCATCAATGTCATGGTCAACGCTGCCTACAAGGCGGCGCGCGGCCTGGTCCGCGATTTCGGGGAGGTCGAGCAGCTCCAGGTCTCCAGGAAGGGCGTGGCCGACTTCGTCTCCACCGCCGACCTGAAGGCGGAGAAGGTGCTGAAGCAGGAGCTGGGCAAGGCCCGGCCGCGCTTCTCCTTCCTGATGGAGGAAAGCGGCGCCACCGCCGCTGCCGCCGGTGGCGACCAGGAGCCGGAGGGCCGCTGGATCGTCGATCCGCTGGACGGCACCACCAACTTCCTGCACGGCATTCCGCATTTCTGCATCTCCATCGGCGTCGAGAAGGCCGGCGAGATCGTGGCCGGCGTGATCTACGAGCCGGTGCGCGACGAGCTGTTCTGGGCCGAGAAGGGCGCCGGCGCCTTCCTGAATGACCGCCGCCTGCGGGTTTCCGGACGGCGCAACCTGAACGAGGCGCTGTTCGCCACCGGCATTCCCTTCGCCGGGCGGCCGGGTCACGAAAAGCTGCTGACCGAGATGGCCGCGGTGATGAAGGTGTCGTCGGGCATCCGCCGTTTTGGCGCCGCCGCGCTGGACCTCGCCTATGTCGCCGCCGGGCGCTATGACGGCTACTGGGAAACCGGCCTGAACCCCTGGGACATCGCCGCCGGCATCGTCATCGTGAAGGAGGCGGGCGGCTTCGTCACCACCATCTCCGGCACGGGCGACCCGCTGGACAGCGGCGACATCCTCGCCGCCAACCGCGAGCTGCACGCCCCGCTCGGCAAGATCGTGCGCGAGGCCTGAGGCCGCTTATCCCGCTACCGTTTTCCCGCCACCTCCGGCGGGCAAGCGAGTTGTTCTCCCCCGTGCCATGCGATATGGTCGCAGCAGCCGGCAGCGGACCGCTTGCAGGAAGCGGTCGCATAAACGCGTGCATGGTCAAGAGGCTATGAGCCAAAAGGGCTATGGGCCACGGCAGAGGGGGACACTGACGCATGGACCAACGCAAACACGGTTTGAAACCTGCGCTCATGGCGGCGACGGCAGTGTTCGCGCTGTTGCTCGTCACGCCAGCGACCGCGCAGATCGTCATCGGCGGCGACGGCAATTCCTCCGTGACCGTGAACATGGATGTGCTCGATGGCGGCACGCGCGGGCGCCTCACCACGCCGGGCAGTGACGGCCGCATCCTGCTGATGCCGAACGCACCGCGCGAAGGCCAGGAGCGTATCGTCCTGAAGCCGCCGGCCTCGATGCGCGGCGCGGCACAGCCTGCTGCCCCCTCCTCCAGTGCACCCGCCCTGGCGGCAGCCCCGCAGCTGACCCCGCCCGCTTCGATGCGGAGCACTTCCCGTCCTGTTGCGGCACCAGCGGCCCCAAGCGTAACGCCGCCCACCGCCCCGGCAGTGCGCGCGCCGACCGCGCTGCAGCCCCAGAAGCCGGAAGCCCCGAAGGTCGCAGCACCGCAGATAGCAGCCCCCAAACCCGCCGAGACGCCGAAGCCGGCGGCCCCCGCCGCCAGCACCGAAAAGCCGCAGCGCACCGCCGCCCTGCCCTCGGCCAAGCCGGAACCGGTAACGCCGCCCGCGCCAAAAGTGGAAGCGAAGCCTGAGCCGAAAGCTGAAACCCAAACTGCGCCAAAACCCGCCGAGCAGCGCGTCGCCGCACTGCCGCCGCAGAGCAGCGCCCCCAGCCAGCCGGCACCGGCCGGCATCACCCGGCTCTCCTTCGGCTTCAATCAGGCGGAGATGGACGAGGCGGCGCGCACGCAGCTTCAGGCCGTCGCCAAGCGCCTGCAGGACAATGAATCGCTGCGCGTGCAGCTGCTGGCCTATGCCGGTGGCGAGGGCGTGTCCTCCAGCCAGGCGCGGCGGCTGTCGCTGTCGCGCGCGCTGGCCGTGCGCTCGCAGCTGATCGAGCAGGGCATCCGCAGCACCCGCATGGATGTCCGCGCGCTCGGCGATACCGACAAGGACGGCCCGGCCGACCGCGTCGATATCCGCATCGTTGACCGCTAGGGGGAATGACGGCGCGCCTTGCCGCCTCACAGCACCGGGCACGCCGCCATGACCCCGCCAAATTCCGGCTGTTAGCTGCCCTTCCCCGGCGCTGCACCACCCCATCATCAGGCCGCCGACGCCGCGGCGCGAAAGGCTGTAAACGATGAGTACGCCCAAACGCTTCCTCACCCGCATGGCGCTGTTCCTCGTCGCGGTGCTGGTCGCGGTGGCGCTGCTGTTCCCGGCCCTGCAGGTGGCTTTCCTGGCGGCGCCGATCCTGAACGGCATGATCATCGCGGTGCTGCTGATCGGCATCGTGTACAGCTTCCGCCAGGTGCTGATGCTGGGGCCGGAAGCGGCCTGGATCGACTCCTTCCGGCGCGGCGGCGCCAGCACCACCGTGCAGCGCCAGCCCCGGCTGCTGGGGCCGATCGCCAATCTGGTGACCGAACGCCAGGGCCGCGTCAGCCTGTCGGCGATGACCCTGCGCTCGCTGCTCGACGGCGTGTCCTCCAGGCTCGACGAATCGCGCGACCTGTCACGCTACATGGTCGGGCTGCTGATCTTCCTGGGCCTGCTGGGCACCTTCTGGGGGCTGATCCAGACCATCGATTCGGTCGGCAGGGTGATCTCCGGCCTGTCCTTCGCCAGCGGCGATCTGGCCACCGTGTTCCAGGAGCTGCAGGCCGGGCTGGAGGCGCCCTTGAGCGGCATGGGCACGGCCTTCAGCTCCTCGCTGTTCGGCCTGTCGGGCTCGCTGATCCTGGGCTTCCTCGATCTGCAGGCGGGCCAGGCGCAGAACCGCTTCTACAACGAGCTGGAGGACTGGCTGTCCAGCCTGACGCGCCTCGGCTCCGCCGGCCCGGTCAGCGAGGGCGACGCCTCGGTGCCGGCCTATGTGCAGGCGCTGCTGGAGCAGAGCGCGGACACGCTGGACCGGCTGCAGCGGACCATCGAGCGCGGCGAGGAAAGCCGGCGCGGCGCCAACACCAACCTGATCGCGCTGACCGAGAAGCTGAGCATGCTGACCGACCAGATGCGCGTCGAGCAGTCGCTGATGCAGAAGATCGCCGAGGGGCAGGTTGAGCTGCGCAGCGTGCTGGCGCGGCTGGCCGATGGCGGCATCGGCGCCGACGAGCAGACCCGCTCGCACATCCGCAATATGGAACTGTATCTGGCCCGCCTGCTGGAAGACAGCGCCAGCGGCCGCAACCAGGCCATCGAGGAGGTCCGCAGCGAGATCCGCCTGCTGGCCCGCACCATCGCCGCCATCGCCGAAGAAAGCCAGCGATGAGCATGGCCCGCCGCCAGCGCCGGCATCTGGATATCTGGCCGGGCTTCGTCGATGCGCTGGGCGCGCTGCTGGCCGTCATCCTGTTCCTGCTGATGGTGTTCATCGTCGCCCAGTTCTACCTGACGCAGGCGCTGTCCGGGCGCGAGCAGGCCTTGCAGCGGCTGGAACGGCAGATCGTCGAGCTGACCGACATGCTGGCGCTGGAACGCGAGACCAATGCCGATTTGAAGCTGAACATCGCCCAGCTCTCGGCAGACCTGCAGGGCTCGGTATCGGCGCGCGATGACCTGACCGCGCGCATCAGTCAGCTGACCGAACAGCGCGACACGATGGAAAGCCGGCTGGCCACGGCGTTGGCCGACCTGTCAGGCGCGCGCACCAGCCTCGATGCCGCCGAAGCCGAGCGCGGCCGCGCGATGGCCGGGCTGGAGGAGGCCTACAAGACCATCCGCGCCGACAAGGAAACCATCGAGGCGCAGCTGCGCGACCTGGAACGGCTGAACCGCGACATCGCCTCGCTGCGCAAGACGCGCGAGCAGCTGGAAGCGCGGGTGACGGAGCTGGCCGGCGCGCTGAAGGCCGCCGAGGACAAGGCCGTCGATCTGACCAAGCAGGCGGAGGTGAGCGCGGCCGAGAAGGAAGCCCGCATCCAGGCGCTGATTGCCGACCTGACGGTGGCGCGCGACCGCACGCGGGAGCTGGAAGCCCGGCTCAGCACCTCGGAAGAGCGCACCGCCCTGGCGCAGAAGGAGATCGACGAGCGCGACACGCGGCTCTCCGCGCTGCGCGGCGAACTGGATTCCGAGAAGCAAATCTCCACCGAGGCGCAGCGCCAGGTGGAACTGCTGAACCGGCAGCTGCTTGCGCTCCGCCAGCAGCTGGCCCAGATCAGCGCCGCCCTTGACGCCTCGGAGGCCAAGTCGGCCGAACAGCAGGCGCAGATCGTCGATCTCGGCCGCCGCCTGAATCTGGCGCTGGCCAGCAAGGTGGAGGAGCTGGCGCGCTACCGCTCGGAATTCTTCGGCAAGCTGCGCGAGGTGCTGGCCGACCGGCAGAACATCCGCATCGTCGGCGACCGCTTCATCTTCCAGTCTGAAGTGTTCTTCGATTCCGGCTCGGCCACGCTGGGGCTGGAAGGCCAGACGCAGCTGACCCAGCTGGCCAGCGTGCTGCTGGATATCTCCAAGCAGATTCCCGACAATATCGACTGGGTGCTGCAGGTCGAGGGCCATACCGACAATGTGCCCATCGCCACCCTGCAATTTCCGTCGAACTGGGAGCTGTCGGCGGCGCGCGCCATCCAGGTGGTGCGCCAGCTGATGGCCGCCGGCATTCCGGCGAAGCGTCTCGCCGCCGCCGGCTACGCCGACAATTACCCGATCGCCAGCAATGCGACCGATTCAGGCCGCCGGCAGAACCGCCGCATCGAGCTGAAGCTGACGCAGCGGTAGAAGGGACTAAGCGCCTGCTTTTGGCGTCGGCGTCTGCTTCCTCTCCTTGTCATTGCCGGGCTTGACCCGGCAATCCAGAGCGGCTGGCTGAAGCGCCTCAGGCAAGGCGCCGCCCCTGGACCCCCGGGTCAAGCCCGGGGGTGACAACAGAGGGTATCATCCCGAAGCATCAGGCCGCTGAGCGCTCAGCCCCACAGCTCCCGGCTGGGCGGGTGCACGAGGCTGCCCTCGTAGGTGAGGCCACCCGGACGGTCGGCAGCCAGCAGCAGCGGCGCGTCGAGATCGACCACCTTTGCCCCCTGGCCGGCGACAATGCCCGGCGCCATGGAGAGCGAGGTGCCGATCATGCAGCCAACCATAACGCCGAGACCGGCCTGCTCCGCCGCCTGCTTCAGCCGCAGCGCCTCGGTCAGGCCGCCGGTCTTGTCGAGCTTGATGTTGATCATCTCGTACTTGCCGACCATGTGCTCCAGCGAGCGCAGATCGTGGCAGCTCTCGTCGGCACAGACTGGCAGCGGATGCTCGGCACCGGCCAGCGGCGCATCGTCGGCCGCCTTCAGCGGCTGCTCGATCATCTCCACGCCAAGTTTCACCAGCGCCGGGGCATAGCGCAGGTAATGCTCCAGGCTCCAGCCTTCATTGGCATCGACGATCAGCCGGGCCTTCGGCGCGTTGCGGTGGATCGCCTCGACCCGCTCCAGATCGCCGTCGCCGGTCAGCTTCAGCTTCAGCAGCGGCCGGTCGGCGTTCTCCGCCGCGTTGCGGCCCATCGCCTCCGGCTCGTCCAGGCTGATCGTATAGGCGGTGATCAGCGGCTTCGGCGCCGGCAGGCCCGCCAGCTCCCAGACCCGCTTGCCGGCCTGCTTCGCCTCCAGGTCCCACAGCGCGCAATCGACCGCGTTGCGGGCCGCCCCGTTCTTCATGACGGTCAGCAGCTCTTCCCGCCCGATCCCGGATTCGATCAGCGGGCGCACCGCCTCGATCTCGGCGATGACGCTGTCGATGGTCTCGTCATAGCGCGCATAGGGCACGCATTCGCCGCGCCCCGCAACGCCGCCATCGGTCAGCGTGACGGTGACGACATGGGCCTCGGTGCGTGCCCCGCGCGAGATGCGGAACACGCCCCGGATCGGGAAACTCTCCCGCTGGATGGCAAGCTGGCGCATTACAGCCTGGCGACGAAATCGACGATCTTGCCGACGCCGAACCGCACCGGATCGGTGGCCGGCAGACCAGTCTCGTCCTCGGCGCGCTTCAGGAAGTCCTGCGCCTCGGCCTCCGACAGCATGGAGGTGTTGGCGGTGATGCCGCCGGCCTTGATCGCCGGGTTGGTCAGGCTGCCGCAGCGCAGATTCAGCTCGATGGTCTCCTTCAGGCTGGGCAGCTTGTAGGTCGGCAGGCCGCGCATGTGCGGGCGGTTCGCCTCGGTGCCGATGACGATGACGTCGGCCTGCGCGCCATGCAGCAGGCCCAGCGACACGCCGGCATAGGAGGCGTGGTAGAGCGAGCCCTGGCCCTCGATCAGGTCCCAATGATCCGGATCATGCGCCGGGGCCAGCCATTCGACCGCGCCGGAGATGAAGTCGGCGATCACCGCATCGACCGACACGCCGTCGCCGGCGATGAAGATACCGGTCTGGCCGGTGGCGCGGAAATCGGCCTTCATGCCGCGCTTCTTCATTTCCGCCTCAAGGGCGAGCGAGGTGAACATCTTGCCGACCGAGCAGTCGGTGCCGACGGTCAGCAGGCGCTTGCCCGGGCGCTTCACGCCGCTGGCGACGTCGAAGTCGCGGGTCGGGTGGCGCACATCGGTAATCTTGCGGCCATTGGCGGCGGCGGCTTCCTTCAGCGCCGGCACGTCGGCAACCTTCTTGTGCAGGCCGGACGAGATGTCCATGCCCAGCTCCAGGCCCTTCTTCAGCGGATCGATCCAGCTCTGCCCCATCACGCCGCCGCGGTTGGCGACGCCGACGATGATGGTCTTCACCCCGGCCTTGGCCGCTTCCTCGATGGTCATGTCGGGCAGGCCCAGATCGGCCTTGCAGCCCGGCAGGCGGAACTGGCCCAGGCACTTTTCCGGGCGCCAGAACTTCACGCCGAAGGCCGTCTTGGCGGCCAGCTGGTCGGGCGCATCGCCCAGGAACATGAGATACGGCGCTTCGATGGCGGACACGGGCCTGATCCTTCTTGCAGAAAAGGTGGATGGTCACGGCACCGCGCCGCGACCCGCTTGTAAGCGGATGAAACAACTACCGCAGGATAACGGACTCTTCAATCGGCTGCTTCAGGGGCGAGTGTCCCTGACCGGCCCACCGGCAGGCAAGGGGTAAGCTTCCCTCGTCACGCGGCCATATGCTTCGAGACGCCGCCCATAGTCATGGGCGGCTCCTCAGCATGAGGTCACCAGGAGGCACCGCCAGCATTCCCATTCTCCCCTCGCCCTGAGGAGCCGGCGTCAAGCCGGCGTCTCGAAGGGCATGGCGGCAAACTCCGCCCGTCACCCCCGGCCTTGTGCCGGGGGTCCAGGCTTCCGCTTGCTGGAGATTCGCCGAGCAGGCTGAACCCTGGATTCCCGGGACAAGCCCGGGAATGACAGCCAGAGAATGCGGCAAGGTCGCGTTTCTCTGGAAAGCCTTCCCCCTACTCCAGCGCGATGGCGGCGAGCGCGCGGCCGTAATCCTTCTCGCCGGTCAGGCAGGCGCGGCGGTAGCTGAAGAAATTCACCCGGTCGGCGCAGGTGTCGCGGTCCAGCCGCAGCACCTCGCCCAACGCCAGCCGCGACAACCGGCGCGCGACATAGCCGCCAAGGTCGAACATGAACTTTCCTTCCGCCTTGCCGGCGGAGAAGAACAAGGCGTTGGAGCGGTCCTCCTCCAGGAAGGGCGTGGGGAATTCCGGGCCGACCTCGTAGGATTCCACGCCGATGCACGGGCCGATGGCAGCGATGATGTTGGACGGTCGGGCGCCAAGCTCCACCATCGCGCGCACGGTCGATTCCAGCACGCCACCCTTCGCCCCCTTCCAGCCGGCATGGGCGGCGCCGATCACCTTCGCATCGGGATCGACCAGCAGCACCGGCGCGCAATCGGCGGTCAGCACGCCAAGGGCAATGCCCGGCACGGAGGTCACCATGGCGTCCGCCTTCGGCCCCTCGCCCGGCGCCCAGGGCTCGTTCACCGTCACCGCCTCGGCGCTGTGGATCTGGTGGCAGGTGATCAGCGCTTCCAGCGGCAAATCGAGCGCGGCCATCGCCCGCAGGCGGTTGGATGTCACGTCCTTTGGCTTGTCACCGGAGCCGAGGCCGCAATTCAGCGAACTGTACATGCCGCCGGAAACGCCGCCGCGCCGCGTGAAGAAGGCATGGCGGATACCGGGGATTTCCAGCTCGTCCAGAATGATCAAGGGGCGGCCTTTCGCCTGTACAGCTTGCGCGCCGCCGCCCGATCAGCCCCCGAAACCCGGCAATGGGCCGTCAAGGGTCGGGCCGGTCAACGCCAATATCTTGAACAGACTGCCCATTTCCCGGGCATCGATCAAGCGGCGCAACGCGGCATCCACATCCGCTGCACCTGATTGCCTTAAGGTTTCGGCGCGCGCCTCGATCCCCAGCGCCGTCAGGAAGGTGCCCTGCTCGACCGGGCCATGCGCCACGGCACCAGCCTCCACAGCGGCGCGGGCCAGCGCCTGGAAATCGACATGGGCGGTCAGGTCCGCCGTCCCGGGATCGGCCAGCGGATCGTGGAAGCGATGCGCCTTCAGCGCCTGGAAACTGTCGCCCGGCGCACTGCGCGCGGTGCCGTAATCGATCAGCAGCGCCGCCCCGCCCTCCGCCTTCAGCCGCGCGCCGATGGTGGCGGAGATCGCAAGGCCGGCGGGGCAGATTTCCGCAATGGCGCCAACGGGCGCAGTCTCCCGCACGCCGGGATCGAGCAGCGCCGCCCCGGTCGAGCGGCCGGGCGAGACGACGAAGCGGAAGCCCGTTCCAGCCTCATCCAGATCGACCAGCCTTTCGTGCCAGCCACCCGGCAGCCGTTGCAGCTGGCGGATTGGCAGCGCGTCGAAGAATTCGTTGGCGATCAGGATCATCGGCCCGTCCGGCACCGAGGCGATATCGTCATGCCATTCGACTGCCACGCCGGAGGCGGCCAGCGCCTGCTTCTGCCGGTCGCGCAGGGGACGGCTGGTCTCCACCAGATGCAGGCGGATCGATTCCCGAAAGCCCGGCACAAGGCGGGCGGCGCGCAGGAAATCCGCCATCAGCATACCGCGCCCCGGCCCCAGCTCGACCAGCCGCACCGGGTCTGGGCTGCCCATCTGCTGCCAGACCACGGCGGCCCACAGGCCGATCAGCTCGCCGAACATCTGGCTGATTTCCGGCGCGGTGGTGAAATCGCCCGCCGCCCCCAGCGGATCGCGGCTGCGGTAGTAGCCATGCACCGGGTGGCCCAGCGCTTCGGCCATGTAATCGGCGACCGTGATCGGCCCGTTGGCCGCGATGCGCCGCGCCAGCAGGGCCGCTACAGGCGTCATGCCCGCTTCGGCGTATCGTCGGACGGCTCGGCGGTCAGCGCATGGCGGACGAGCAGCAGCCCCAGCAGGATCATCGGCAGGGAGAGCAGCTGCCCCATGGTCGCCCCGAACCACAGGAAGCCGAGGAAACTATCCGGCTCCCGGAAGAATTCGCCGATGCAGCGCGCCACGCCATAGCCGGCGAAGAAGCTGCCGGCCAGCAGCCCCGGCCGGCGCTTGGCATTGAAGCCGAAGATCAGCACCGCCATCAGCACGAACAGCGCCAGCCCTTCGAGGCCGGCCTGATAGAGCTGGCTGGGATGGCGCGGCAGCGGCCCGCCATGCGGGAACACCATGCCGAGTGCGGCGTCGGTCACCCGGCCATACAGCTCGCCATTGATGAAATTGGCGATGCGCCCGAAGAACAGCCCGATGGGGGCGGCGGCGCAGATGATATCCGCCAGCGCCAGCAGCGGCAGCTTGTTGCGGCGCGCGAACAGGAAGGTCGCAGCGACCACGCCCAGCAGCCCGCCATGAAAGGCCATGCCGCCCCGCCAGACCATCATGATCTGCAACGGCTCGGCGAGGTAATAATCGGGCCGGTAGAACAGCACATAGCCCAGCCGCCCGCCGATCACCACGCCCAGCGTCGCCCAGACGATGAAATCGTCCAGCAAGCGCGGCTCGAAATGCACCGGCTCGCGCCGGGCGAGCAGCAGCGCATAGCGCCAGCCGCCGATCAGCCCGACGATATAGGCCAGCGCGTACCAGCGGATGACGAGGGGGCCAAGCTCCAGCGCGACCGGATCGATGGCGGGGAAGGTGAACACGCTGTTCTCCTAGCGATACGGGTCTTCGGCGGCGAGATAGTCCAGCACATAGCGCGACACCCCCGCCTCCAGCGACGTGAACTGCCGGTCGTACCCAGCCCGGCGCAGCTTCGCCATGTCGGCCTGCGTGAAATACTGGTACTTGCCGCGGATCGCCTCGGGCGTGTCGATGAATTCGATATCCGGCTCCTGCCCCAGCGCCCGGAACACCGCGTTGGCGAGGTCATGGAAGCTGCGCGACGCCCCGGTGCCGCAATTATACAGGCCGCTGACCGTCGGGTTGGCGTGCAGCCAGAGCATCACATCGACGCAATCCTCGACCGCGATGAAGTCGCGCAGCTGGCCGCCATCCGGATAGTCTGGCCGGTGCGAGCGGAACAGCCGCGCCGGCTGGCCCGCCGCGACGCGGTTATAGATCTGCGGCACCACGCTCATCTGCCCGCCCTTGTGATACTCGTTCGGGCCATAGACGTTGAAAAAGCGCAGGCCCGCCCATTGCGGCGGCTTGGCTGCCTGGCCGACGAAGCGGGCGACCCGCCGGTCGAAGGCCAGCTTGCTCCAGCCATAGGCGTTCAGGGGGCGCAGCGCCGCAAGATCGGCGGCGTTCATGCTGTCGGAAAAGCCCTGCGCGCCATCGCCATAGGTGGCCGCCGAGGAGGCATAGATCAGCCGCGCCCCGTTCGCCGCGCACCAGTGCCACAGGCGCTGCGGCAGGTCGATATTGGCACTGACGATCAGGTCGGCGTCGGTCGCCGTGGTCGCCGAGATGGCGCCCATATGGAAGATGGTCTCGATGGTGCCCTTGCGGGCTTCCAGAAAGTCGAACAGGGCCTCCGGCGCGATCAGGTCGGCGAGGTCGCGCTTGGCGATATTGCGCCACTTATCGTCCTGGCCCAGCCTGTCGCAGACCACCAGGTCGCGCTGCCCCGCCGCTTCAAGCGCGGCGACGAGGTTGGAGCCGATGAAGCCGGCGCCGCCGGTGACAACGATCATGGACAAGCCTTTCCGGAACCTTTTGTCGCGGGCGAGAGATTGTTCTCCGGGTATTGATCTTTCGCCCGGCGAGTTATAGTTGGCAAGTGAAGGGGCGGCAAGCGAGCCGCCCGGCACCGCGTCAGGAGTGACCAGGATGACCGCGCAGAACCGCCTGTTCGAGGATATGGCCAAGCTTGCCAGCGGCGCGCTGGGCGCGGCCGCCGGCATCCGTGGCGAGATGGAAGCCCTGTTCCGCCAGCAGATGGAGCGCGTGCTGCACGAGATGGACCTCGTCACCCGCGACGAGTTCGAGGTGGTCCGGCTGATGGCGGAGAAGGCGCGCGCGGAGAATGAGGCGCTGTCCCAGCGCGTCGCGGCGCTTGAGGCCCAGCTTGTCCAGGCAGTAAAGGCAAAGCCGGCGGCCAAGCCCGCGGCGAAAAAGCCCGCCCCGCGCCGCCAGCCGAAGCGGCCGACGCCCGCCAGTTGAC
Source organism: Oceanibaculum indicum P24 (assembly GCF_000299935.1). Classification (NCBI taxonomy): domain Bacteria; kingdom Pseudomonadati; phylum Pseudomonadota; class Alphaproteobacteria; order Rhodospirillales; family Oceanibaculaceae; genus Oceanibaculum; species Oceanibaculum indicum. The sequence goes on from NZ_AMRL01000014.1 coordinate 65,474, forward strand.
ACCCCATACCATATCGTCACGATAATTTAGCAGACGACACGAAATCTTGTGTTGCGTCGCCGTTGGGCATTTGGCAGGCTACAGGTCGTGGTGGTGATAAGGCCAGAGCCCCACTAGATGTTGGGCGCGTTTGGAACCACACCAACCCTGCACAGCAACCCTTCCTGCCAAGGAGGTGCAGGTCCAATGCTCGAGATAGAGACCTCTGACGAAGCTGCCATCGTCAATCCCCTCGACTTGATCGAAGAGCTGGTGGAGGCCAATGAATGGGCCTTTGACCGGTCGCGCGAGGATGAGCTGGCGGTCGAGATTTCCGGTCGCTGGTGTGATTTCCACCTGTTCTTCGTCTGGCGCGGCGAGATGAGCGCCCTGCATTTCTCCTGCGTGTTCGACGCCAAGGTCGGTGTCGGCAAGCGCGCGGAAATCTGCAGCCTGCTTGCACTGGCCAACGAACGGCTGTGGCTCGGCCATTTCGACCTCTGCTCGGAGGACGGGATGCCGATGTTCCGCCACACCGTCCCGCTGCGCGGCGCGCGTGGCGCCACGGTCGAGCAGATCGAGGATCTGGTGGATGTCGCCGTCACCGAGTGCGAGCGCTTCTACCCGGCCTTCCAGTTCGTGCTGTGGGGCGGCAAGACCGCCGTCGAGGCGATCGACGCCGCCATGCTGGACACGGTCGGCGAGGCCTGAAGGTTTTTCTGGCTTTCTTCTCTTCCTTGTCACCCCCGGGCTTGACCCGGGGGTCCAGGGGCCACAGGCTGAAACGTCTCAGGCAGAGCACCGCCCCTGGATGCTCCGAACCCCATTGGGATCAAGTCCGGGCATGACAACCTGAATATAACTCCCCCCTTCCCCGAAAGGCTGCCCTGCGCCGTCGCCGGCTGACAGCCCTTGATCCCCATGCCAGAGTATTGGCCCTCCGATAACTCCAGACCGCATGGAAGGACCGACCGGCATGCAGCTGCATCTGAGCACCTGGGAAGAGGTGGACAGCTACCTTTCCACCTCCAAGGGCATCATCATCCCCATTGGCTCCACCGAGCAGCACGGCCCGAACGGGCTGATCGGCACGGATGCGATCTGCCCCGAGGTGATCGCCCGGGAAGTGGGCGAGCGCACCGGCGCGCTGGTCGGCCCGACCATCTCCATCGGCAATGCGCAGCATCATCTGGGCTTTTCCGGCTCGGTGACGCTGCGCCCGACGACGCTGATCGCGGTCATCAAGGACTATGTCGCCTCGCTGGCGCGCAACGGCTTCGAGCGGTTCTATTTCCTGAATGGCCATGGCGGCAATATCGCCACCGTGGGGGCCGCCTTCGCGGAGATCTACGCCGATTACAGCATGGCCATGCCCGGCTCCAACCGGCCGCAGGTGCGCTGCGTGCTGAAGAACTGGTGGGACACGCCGGGCGTGCAGGCGCTGTCCAAGGAACTCTATGGCGACAAGGACGGCTCGCATGCCACCGCCAGCGAGGTGTCAGTGACGCAGGCCGCCTATCCCGACGCGATCAAGCGCAAGGAAATGAAGCAGGCAGGTCGTGCACCGCGCCCCTTCGCCGATGCCGACGATTACCGCAAGCTCTACCCCGACGGGCGCATAGGCTCCGACCCGACGCTGGCGACGCCGGAGCATGGCAAGCGGCTGATTGAGGCCTCGGCCAGTGACGTGATCGAGGATTACCGCCGCTTCCTGGCGCTCGACTGAGGGCACCCGCCGGACGTGCCCTGGGAACGTGCCCTGGGAAATCGCCTTATGACATACCCCTCATGCAGTTGCATGTTAGGCATTTCCGGCGGAGCCGCCTATACTCGTTCCAAATAAAGGAACAATGAGCCGGTGCCGAAGAGGCGTCTCGCGGAATGCGAAATCGGGCGTTCCGCCAAGCCTCCAAAGCAAGCTGTCCTCGATGTCTCCAGGATCATTGAGGAAAGACTTGCATGGCCGGCCGGAAGGGGCGGCGCATGGACCATTTACTGCAGCAGCGGCTGATCGATCTGCATGGGTTGAGCGAGGCGGGGGAGTTCAAGGCCCACCTCCAGGATATCGCGCGGACCATGGGGTTCGCCCGTATTTTCTATGTCAGTGCCCGGCTGGTGCCGGCCAGCCTGCCAGGGCCGGGCGGTTTCGCCGAAATCCCGCTGATCCTCTGCGATTATCCCGAGGATTGGGTATCCCACTATCAGGGCCGCCAGCTGGCACGCATCGACCCGGTGATCGCGGCCTGCAACGCGACGCGCCGGCCGCTCAGCTGGGATGTGCGCGGCTTTGCGCCCGAGGCGGATGAGCCGGTCCGCCGGCTGCTGGACGATGCCATCGATGCCGGCATCGACCGGGGCATCTCGGTGCCGATCTACGGCGTGGGCGGCGAGTACGGCATGGTCACCTTCGTCGCCGACCGCGCGGAGCCTGCCCGGCCGCTCGACGATAGCGGGCTGCTCAACGACTGCACGCTGGTCGCCAACCATTTCCACATGACGCTGCGCCAGCGCATCGGCAACGACCCGGCCCAGATCGAGGCGCTGCGGCTGACCGCGCGCGAGCTGGAGGTGATGAAATGGGCCGCGGCCGGCAAGACGCGGGAAGAGATCGCCGACATCCTGAAGGTCACGCCGCATACGGTGAAGTTCCACATCTACAACACCCACGCCAAGCTGGATGTCTTCTCCACCCCGCATGCCATCGCCAAGCTGGTCTATCTCGGCCTGCTGGAGCCGCCGGGCCTCTCCGGCAGCCGGGGCTACCGCATGGTCTAAACCACCGGTTTAGGGCCCTTCCCCACCACCCCTAGACAATTGTCCAGCTAGTCCGGACCGGCCCCGCGCCGCCACCTTTCCCATAACAGGGAAAGGGGAACGGACGTGCGGATTCTGGTCAACCAGCCGACAGGTGGCGAGCGCTTCGGGGACGGTCTTCTGGATGCCATCTTCCGGCTCCGCGCCCGTTATTTCAACGGCCTGCGCGGCTGGAACCTGCCGCTGGAAAGCGGCTGCGAGATCGACCGCTTCGATGGCGCCGGCACGCTCTATGCCGCGGCGCTGGAGGATGACGGCACGCTGGTCGGCTGCTTCCGGCTGCTGCCGACGGAACGGCCGCATTTGCTGGACAGCTGCTTCCCCGGCCTGATGGCCGCGGCGTCCGAGCGCACCCTGATGCGCGGCCCCTGCCTGTGGGAGATCAGCCGGCTGGCGGTCATCCCGGCGGAACCCGACTCCCCTTTCCGGACCGAGACAGTACGCATCACCGCAGCACTGCTGGACTGCCTGTTCGCGCTGTGCGCGGAAGGCGGCATCCGCCGGGTGACCTGCGTGACCGACCTGCAGTTCGAGCGGCTGCTGCAGGTGCTGGGCTTCGACTGCCACCGCACCGCCGGGCCGGTGCGCATCGGCGTCGAGGATTGCGTCGCCGGCTACCTGGACACGCATGCGGAAAACCATGCGGCGGCGCGGCGTGCGGCGGCGCGCTGGGCCCGCCCGGCAGTGGCGTTGCCGGCAACACCCCAGCACCCCGACGCGTCAGCCCGCAGCGCCGTCGGTTGAGTAGAGCAAAACCACCAAACCCAGGGAGACGATCATGCATATCAGCGACCAGCTTCTGACCCATTCCGCCGCCGACATCGACAGTCTGGGCGGTATCGCCAACTGCCTGCTGTTCCTGGCCGAGGAGGCGGAGGCCAACAAGGAGATCGTACTGCGCGACCTGCTGAAGGCGGCGGCAATCTACGCCAAGGAGCGGTCCGACAGCATCTCCCCCTATGCCGTGCTGAGTGCGACCGATGGCGACTGATATCCAGTTCGCGCCTGTTGAGGCAGCGCCCCGCCCGCGCAAGGCGGCGCGACGCATCCTCACCAGCCGGGAGGAGTTCCGGGCCGCGAAGCGCGTGCCGAAGGCGAAGCTGCTGCCCTTCGTCGGCGTGCTGTTCGCCTCGAAGCCGCATCCGCCGAGCTTCTTCGTGCGGATGGCGAACGAGTATGGCGAAATCGTCGGCTTCGACATCGCCGGCAAGCCGCTCTATCTGGTGAACCATCCGGACTACATCCAGCATGTGATGCAGACCAATGCCGGCAATTACCGCAAGAGTGACTTCTATTACCGGCTGAAGGCGATGTTCGGCGACGGCATGCTGGTCACCGAGAACGAGCTGTGGCGCTCCAAGCGCACGCTGGCGCAACCTTCCTTCCGGCGCCACCGCTTCGACCATTACTGCAATGTGATGGCGGAATGCGGCACCAACCTGTGCGATGTGGTGGAAGCCGAGACGCGCGATGGCCAGCCGATCAACATCGTGCCCAAGGTCATGGCCGCCGCCCTGAACGTGGCGACCCGCACGCTGATGAACTGCGACCTCGCCGAGGATAAGGACCGCTTCACCGAGATCATCACCACCATCATGGTGCAGAGCGAGAAGCGCGTCTGGTCGCTGTTCGAACTGCTGCACGATCTGCCGACCAAGGCACGGGCCGAACGGCTGCAGGCGATCGCCGATTTCGACGCGCTGCTCTACAAGGTCATCAAGGACCGGATGGAGGGCCGCTCCACTCCCGATCCGGCCGGGCCGGACATGCTGCAGATGCTGCTGGAATCGGCCTGCCCGGTGACCGGGGAGCCCCTGTCCCTGTCCCGGCTGCGCGATGATTTCCTGACCATGGTGCTGGCCGGGCACGAGACCACGGCAGTCTCCATCGCCTGGTGCCTCTATATGCTGTGCCGCCATCCCGAGCATATGGCGACCGCGCGGGAGGAGGTGGACCGCGTGCTGGGCGGCCGGCAGCCAACCTATGAAGACCTGTCCGAGCTGAAATTCGTGAAGATGGTGGCGCAGGAGACGATGCGGCTCTACCCGCCCTTCTGGACGATGAGCCGGGCGGCGCTGGCGGATGACGAGGTGCGCGGCTATCGCATTCCGAAGGGCGCGACGATCATGCTGTGCCCCTATGTGATGCACCGGAACCCGGAATACTGGCCGGAGCCGGAGAAGTTCGACCCCTACCGCTTCACGCCTGAAGCCGGGGCCGACCGGCCGAAGCATGCCTACTTCCCGTTCGGCACCGGGCCGCGCCAATGCATCGCCAATCATTTCGCGATGTTCGAGGCACAGATCATGGTGGCGCAGATGCTGCAGCGTTTCGATCTGTCACTGCTGACCAGCAAGGAAGTGGAGTCGGAGCCGATGATCTCGCTCCGGCCCAAGCAGGGCATCCATTTCACTGCCCGGCCCCGCCTCTAGTGCCCCCAGCCTCTACGCTGAGAGCCGATGCGTTGCGGGCCGCACTTGGCCGGTGCGGTGCCCTACTTCGCTGCCTTGGCCGACCGGGCCGACCGGCCACCGCTCGCGGCGCCCTTGGGGCTGTCTGGCCCGCCGGTGCTGGTGCTGCTGAGGTGCGCTACCATGGCCCGAAGCTGCTCGCGCAGGGTGCGATCCTCGATCCGCTGGAGCCAGTAGAGGAAGGCCATCGCCTCGGACAGCGCCTCCTTGGTGATGTCCGGGAAGGCCTCGCGGACCTCATCCTCCAGCGTGCGGGTGAAGAAGTAGTTGGGCGAGATGTTCAGCGCCTTGGAGATGCTGAACAGGATGCTGGCCGGAATACGGTCCTGCCCGCTCTCGTATTTCTGCACCTGCTGGTAGGAAACGCCGACCTGGGCCGACAATTCCTGAAGGCTCTGCTTCAGAAATTTGCGGCGGTCACGCAGGCGCCGTCCGATCAGCAGATCCTGGGCGGTCCGTCTGGGTTTGCGTGGCATCGGCGAAGGCTTTGCGGTTCGGTCCATTTTCATCGGATTAAACTTGTATGATCCATACTACACGAGGTTGTCGAGAAGTGCATCAACCCTTCTCGGAGGTTGCATCCAACGCCTGCTGCCCCACCGCCTGTCTCTGGCGACCGGAAGCGTGCCGATGCTGACCCATCCCAGCGAACAGCTGCTGCAATGCGCCGAAAAACTGAGTGCGGCCATGCCCGGCCAGGCCGCCCATTTCGCCGTCGATCAGGCGCTTGCTATGCTGCGCCATCAAAACAGCGATCTGTATTTCTTCTGGATCGAGATACTCCGCGCCATTCTCGTCGTCGAGGAAACGGACGAACCGCCTCATTTGCTGCATTAGAGTTACAAATCTCAAATAAGCAATGGTCCATATGACGCCGCTGTCAAGTGCGGTCGGTCAGCGCCCCTGCGCGGCCCGCCAGCGCCGTGCGTCCGATTCGGCGGCCTCGCGGTCCTCCGTGGCGATCTCCCCGGCCAGCTGGCGCAGCATGTCGGCGGTGCCGGGCTCTCCCGCTTCTGACGCCAGAATCAGCCACTTATAGGCCTCGCGCAGATTCTGCTGCCCATCCTCCCCACGCGCATGGAGGCCGCCCAGCGCGGTCAGCGCCCGGGACACGCCGCCGACCGCCGCCTTCTCGTACCAGTAGATCGCGCGGGAGGTGTCGCGCGGCCCGCCCAGACCGGCCTCCAGCAGATAGGCGAGGTTGTACTGCGCCCCGGCCAGCCCCTGTTCGGCGGCCTTGCCGTACCAGCGCCGCGCCTCCGCCGGATCGGCCGCGACGCCACGCCCGAACTGCAGGGCCAGCGCCAGCTTGGCCTGTGCCTCCGGCACCCCCTGCTCCGCCGCCTTGCGATACCAGCGCACCGCCTCCGCCGCATCGGGTTCGGCCCCCCGCAAGCCCTGCTCATACGACAGGCCCAGCAGAAACTGTGCACGGGCATTGCCTGCCCGCGCCTGCGCCTCGTACCAGCGCATCGCCTCCACATAGCCGGCCGGCGGCTCGGCAGCCCGCGCCGGAGGCAGGGGCGACAGTGCGATGAGTCCGGCAACGAGAACCGGCAGCATCACCGGCACCATTGGGCGAAACGGAAAGCGAAGGGACAAGGAAGACATTACCCGAAGCAGCTGGATCAAGGCCGGGCCGGGCCGCTGCCGGTGAGCGCGCGCGGCGGCGCGCCATAATAGCCGATCAGTCGGCCGGCCTCGCTCGGCGGCAGCGGGGCCGGGTAGCACTCCGCCCGTCCCAGCGTCTGGTAGCAATAGACCGGCGTGTCGGGCGCGGCCACCTTCTCTTCCTTCTTGCCGGAGAGGCTGGCGGTGATCTCGTCGGTCAGCGCGCAGCCGCCCAGCAGCGTCAGGCAGGCAAGGATCGTCAGGCAGCGCGTCATGACCGGTTCCCCGATGCGGTATCACAATGCAGCAATCCCGCAACAATACGGCAAAAACCCCGCGCTATCCATCGTAACGCAAGAAAAGACCGGCGAGCCGGCATTGCCGGGCGCAAATCGCCTCGCATATCCGCCATATAGGTTGTATAAGAATATTTATATGCACTCATTGAGAGAGCTGCGATGCGCCTTTCCGTCATCCAGGGACGCTTCCGGGCCGGCGCCTTGCCGGGTTCGGTCATCCAGCGCCATGGCGGCGGCGAGGCCTTTCAGGTGCCCGCCACGATGGCGGCCCGGCTGGGCATGCCGGGCGGCGGCCAGCCGCTGCCGCCGACGATCCAGCGCCATATGGAGGGATTGCTGGGCGTGCCGCTGGGCGATGTGCGGGTACGCGTCGGGCCGGAGGCATCGGCACTGGGCGCGGTCGCCTTTACCATGGGTTCCACCATCCATTTCGCGCCGGGCCGCTACGACCCCGGCAGCCGGCAGGGGCTGCAGCTGCTGGGCCATGAACTCGCCCATGTCGTTCAGCAACGCCAGGGCCGGGTCGCCAACCCGTTCGGCAACGGCATCGCGGTGGTCAGCGACCGCGCGCTGGAGGCGCAGGCCGACGCCATCGGCATCAAGGCGGCGATGGCGGCGAGCGCGGCCCCATCCATGCAGATGAAGGGGCGGATGCAGGCCGGCCCGATGCCGCTGCGACCGGGTACTGCGGGTGGCGGGCAGGTCGCGCAGCCCATGTTCGGCCTCGAGACTCTGGCCAGCTATGCCATGCCAGCCCTCGGCTATGTTGGTTCCATGATCGCCGCGCATCCCTATATCGCCACAGCAATCGGCGCCGGCATCCTCTATGATCAGTTCAAGAGCTATATCTGGGGTTCGACAAAGCTGAACACCTTGCTCGGCCTGTCCGATCCGGCGGCCTACAAGCTGACGATCATTTCTTGGCATGGCGACGCCAGCACCTTCGCGGCGATGCATGAAAATGCCAGGATGTCGACGCAGAAGCGAGGGCGGGATGGCACCGAGCTCTCTAGATATCAAATCCTCTTCAAAAGCGTACTGGTCTGGCCAGTCAATGTTGTCCTTGGCCATGTTTCAGTCGAGCTGGCGGACATGACGGGCAAGGTGATCTTCATCAAGGGATACTGGCCAACTGGCGTGAAAGACGATTCGACGGAGTATATTGGCGTCTCATCCACACGCGAGACCTTCCACATTTCGCAAAAACAGGCCGACCGGCTGGTCGCTGCTATCGACAAATCGGAAAAGGCGCCCGCCCGTTTCGCCTGGACCGGCTATGGCGGCGACAGTTGCGCCTCCTGGGCTTTGAAGATGATGCGCACCGCCGGTGTCAGCGGCGGTACCTTCTTCGACCGCTACATGCTCTCCCTGCCGAAGCTGGTGGCCTGGACCGGCGGCAAGAAGTCCGGCCACGCGCACGCCCTCTGACCTGTTCCCCCGGTTGACAAGCCGATAGGGCGGGCGCACGATCCCATCGAAATTCGCCAACCGCCTATCGCAATCCGATAAAACCAGAGAGACATCATGGCCGAAGCCGACCGTATCCAGCCGATCAGCCTGGAGATGATCCGCACGCTGATCGGCATGCCCACCGTCAGCCGCGACAGCAATCTCGAGCTCATCGCCTATGTGCAGGACTATCTGAAGGGCTTCGGCGTCGAGTCCACGCTGGTGCATGACGAGACCGGCAAGAAGGCCAATCTCTACGCCACCATCGGCCCGAAGGACAAAGGCGGCATCTGCCTGTCCGGCCATACCGACGTGGTTCCCATCGACGGGCAGGACTGGCATACCGACCCGTTCCAGGTGGTGGAGAAGGACGGGCTGCTCTATGGCCGCGGCACCAGCGACATGAAGAGCTTCATCGCCATCGCGCTCGCCTTCGTGCCGGAATTCCTGGCAAAGCCGCTGAAGACGCCGATCCATTTCGCCTTCTCCTATGATGAGGAGGTCGGCTGCATCGGCGTGCGCCGCCTGCTCGACATTCTGGAAAAGCAGCCGGTGAAGCCGGCGGCCTGCATCGTCGGCGAGCCGACCTCGATGAAGCCGGTTGTCGCGCACAAGGGCAAGAAGAGCACGCGCTGCCATGTGCACGGGCTGGAATGCCATTCCTCGCTGGCGCCGACCGGCGTGAACGCGGTGGAGTTCGCCGCCGAGATCGTCACCTACCTGCGCGGCATGGCGAAGCGCAAGCGGACAGAAGGCCCGTTCGACCCCGGCTTCGATCCGCCGCACACGACCGTCCATACCGGCCTGATGCATGGCGGCACGGCGCTGAACATCGTTCCGAAGGACTGCTATTTCGATTTCGAGTTCCGCCACCTGCCGGAGGATGACCCCGAGGAACTGCTGGGCGAGGTGCGGGAATTCGTGGAGACCAGGCTGTTGCCGGAGATGCACGCCATCGACCCGGCGACCGGCGTGCGCTTCGAGCAGATCTCGCAGATTCCCGGCCTCGACATGAAGGATGACGACCCGCTGACCCAGCTGGTCATGGCGCTCAGCGGCGCCAACTCCACCGGCAAGGTCGCCTTCGGCACCGAGGCCGGCCTGTTCCAGCAGACCGGCATCCCGACCATCGTGTGCGGCCCCGGCGACATCGCCCAGGCGCACAAGCCGAACGAGTTCATCGCCCTCAGCCAGGTTGCCAAGGGCGAGGCCTTCATGCGCCGCCTGCTGGATAAAGTGCGGGCGTAAGGGCGTTTAATGACCTTGTCACCCCCGGGCTCGACCCGGGGGTCCAGGGGCCACAAACCGAAACGATACAGGCAAAGCGCCGCCCCTGGATTGCCGGGACAAGCCCGGCAATGACCAATAGAGGCGGGCAAGACGGCCCGCCCTAATCAGTTCGACAGTTCGCGTGAGCGCTGCGTGGCCGCGTCCACGGTCTTTTCCATCAGCTGCGTCAGGCCGGCCTTTTCGTCCATCAGAACCTGCAGGCCGGCATAGGTGGTGCCGTTCGGGCTGGTGACGTTCTGGCGCAGCACCGCCGCATCCTCACCGGTCTGGCGCATCAGTTCGCCGGCGCCGGCGACGGTGGCGCGGGCCAGCTGCATGGCGATGTCCGCCGGCAGCCCGACCTTCTCCCCGGCTGCCGCCATCGCCTCCACCATGTGGAACACATAGGCCGGGCCGCTGCCCGACAGGCCGGTGATGGAATCGATCAGCGCCTCGTCCTCGACCCACACCGCCTCGCCCACCGCGCGCAGCAGCCGGTCGGCGAGGTCGCGCTCGGCCTTGCCGACATTCGCGTTGGCGGTGCAGCCGGTGATGCCGCGCCCGATGGCAGCCGGCGTGTTCGGGATGGTGCGCACGATGGCGGCCTTGTCGCCCAGATGCTGCTCGAAATAGGCGATGGTCTTGCCCGCCGCGACCGACAGGAAACAGGTGCCGGGCTTCGCGAAGCGGCGATAGGCGCCGATCACGTCGCTCATCACCTGCGGCTTCACCGCCAGCACGATCATCTCCGGATGCAGATCAGCCGGCAGGGCGTCGGCGGACGCAACGACACTGATGCCGGGCTTGCTGCCCAGCCCGTAAGGCAGGCTGCCCGACGGCTCCACCACATAAACACCGGCATCGGCGGTACCCTGCGCCAGCCAGCCTTCCAGCATGGCGCCGCCCATCTTCCCGCAGCCCACCAGCAGCAATGGCCGTTCCATCTTGCATCCCTCCCCGTCCAAAAGCATGAGCGGGCGTTATACGCGATGGTTTTCACGCAGCAAACCGGGGAAAGACAGAATTGCCCGGCGCGCGATTGCCGCCGCCCCGTTCCGGCGATAGCCTGCGTGCCATGAAACGCTCCCTGTCGGGAGCGACCCCCAAACCGGAGAGGGACATCATGACGATGAACCGACAGATCACCCTGGCCTCCCGGCCGGTCGGCGCGCCGACGCCCGACAATTTCAAGCTGGTGGAAACCGCCGTACCGACGCCAGAGCGCGGACAGGTGCTGGTGAAAGCGCTTTATCTCTCGCTCGATCCCTATATGCGTGGCCGGATGAGCGACGCGAAATCCTATGCCCCCAGCGTGAAGATCGGCGAGGTGATGACCGGCGGCGCGGTCGGCCGCGTCATCGATTCCCGCCATCCGGGATTCAAGGAAGGCGATATCGTCGAAGGCCGCATCGGCTGGCAGGATTACGGCCTGGTCGAGGGCGGCATGCTGCGCAAGGTGGATCCCGATGTCGCCCCCATCTCCACCGCGCTGGGCGTGCTGGGCATGCCGGGCCTGACCGCCTATTTCGGCCTATTCGAGATCGGCAAGCCGCGCCCCGGCGAGACGCTGGTGGTCTCCGCCGCCTCGGGCGCTGTCGGCGCGGTGGTCTGCCAGCTGGGCAAGATGGCCGGTGCGCGGGTCGTCGGCATCGCCGGCGGGCCGGACAAATGCGCCTATGTGAAGGATGAGCTGGGCGTCGATGCGGTCATCGACTACAAGGCCGAGAAGGATTTGGCGAAGGCGCTGGCCGCCGCCTGCCCGGATGGCATCGATGTCTATTTCGACAATGTCGGCGGCCCGGTGACCGACGCCATCGCCAATCTGTTCAACCTGCGTGCCCGGATGATCGTCTGCGGCCTGATCTCGCACTACAACATGCCCGACGGCTATGTCGGCCCGTCGATCCTGCGCTCGGTGCTGACCAACCGCGTGCTGATCCAGGGCATGATCGTGTTCGACTGGCACGACCGCTGGCCGGCGGGCATCGCCCAGCTCGGCAAGTTCGTGAAGGCCGGCAAGCTGAAATACAAGGAGGACGTGACCGAGGGGCTGGAGAACGCCCCGGCGACCTTCATCGGCATGCTGGAGGGCCGGAATTTCGGCAAGACGATCATCAAGATCGCCGAATGAGCCTTCTGGAGGAGCGGACGGCGCAGCTGGCCGAGGATCTGGCCGCGCTGTCCGCCCGCGACCCGGATATCGCGGCAGCATTGCGGGAGATCGGCGCGCCCGATCCCCGCATCGCCGAGCCGGGCTTCGAAACGCTGCTGGGCATCATCCTGGAACAGCAGGTCTCCGTCGCCTCGGGCAAGGCGATCCGCCGCAAGCTGGAAGATGCGCTGGGCGACGTGACCGCGGAAACCGTTGGCGCCGCCGAGGATGCGGTGCTGGTCGGCTGCGGCTTCAGCCGGCCGAAGCTGCGCTACGCCCGCATCCTGGCAGCGGAGGTGGCGGAAGGCCGGCTCGACCTCGCCGGGCTGGCGGCGCTGCCGGACGAGGACGCGATGGCACGGCTGACGGCGATCACCGGCATTGGCCGCTGGACGGCGGAAATCTACCTGATGTTCGCGCTTGGGCGGCGCGACATCTGGCCGGCGCCGGACCTTGCATTGCAGGTTGCGGCACAGCATCTGAAGGGCCTGCCGGCACGGCCCGATGTCCGCGCGATGGACGACATCGCCCGGGAATGGCGGCCGTTCCGCAGTGGCGCAGCGCTGTTGCTGTGGCGGTTTTACCGGCATGTCCGCAACCGCCCTTCGACGGATGCCGTCTAGATTCTGGAGGGCGCGTTAAAAACTGACGAAATCTGACAAAGCCATGGCGCTATTTTTATCGATTCGTTAGTATTTTTAAGCCAGTATGTATTTATTGAAAAAATGCATGGCTGGGATATCGGTGCAGAGATGCCCGCCCGAATGACAAGGAACACGGCTATCCTATGGTCAACCGTTCGCCCGCGGTTGTGACGCTGCCCGAGACGGGCGATCTGCTGCACATTGTGCTGGATGGCCTTGATGAAGGCGTCGCCTATTTCGATGCCGCCAATAACCTTTTGGTGGCCAACAGGCAGTATCGCGCCTTTTATCCGCATCTGGAATCGCTCTGCAATCCCGGCACGCCCTATCACGACATCCTGGCCGCCGATGCCGCCGAACGGCTGGAACATGGCCTGATCGACGATGCCGACTCCTGGGTCCGGCAACGCCTGCTGGCAGCAAAGGAAGGCCGTCACCTGTTCCTGCAGCGCCAGGGCGATGGCCGCTGGCTGCGCATCAGCGAACGGCGCACCGAGGATGGCGGCCTGATCAGCATGCAGACCGATGTGACCGACCAGCGCCACCGCGAGGACGAGCTGGAACGCTATGCCGGCATGCTGCAGAACACGCTGGAGAATATCAGCCAGGGCATCGTCGCCTATGACGACGAGATGCGCATGACCTTCTGGAACGAGCGCTATGCCCAGCTGGTGGATTTGCCGCCGCAGTTCCGCATGGTTGGCACGCCGCTGATCGACCAGCTGCGCTATGTCGCCCAGCGCGGCGATTACGGGCCGGGCGATCCGGAAGAGCTGGCGATGGCGACCTTCCGCCAGTCCACCAAGCGCAACGGCAATGTGTACGAGCGGACCACACCGCGCGGCCAGACCCTGGAAATCCGCACCACCCCGATCCCCGGCGGCGGCATCGTGGCCACCTTCACCGAGATCACCGAGCGCAAGGCGAGCGAGGAAGCCCTGCGGCGCAGCGAGGAGCGCTACGCGCTGGCGGCGGCGGGTGCCAATGACGGGCTGTGGGACTGGGATCTGAAGGAAAACCGCATCTTCTTCTCGCGGCGCTGGAAGGAGATGCTGGGCTATAACGACCAGGAGATCGGCGACGCGCCGGAGGAATGGTTCAGCCGCATCCATCCCAGCGACGTGCAGCAGGTGACGGCGCAGCTGGACGCCCATCTGGCCGGTGCCAGCAGCCATTTCGAGAGCGAGCACCGCATGCTGCACGCCGATGGCCGCTACCACTGGATGCTGATCCGCGGCCAGGCGGTGCGCGACATGGCGGAGAAGACCCAGCGTATCGCCGGCTCGCAGACCGACATCACCTCGCGCAAGATCGCCGAGGAACGGGTGCAGCATGACGCGCTGCACGACACGCTGACCGGCCTGCCGAACCGCACCCTGCTGACCGACCGGCTGCGCCAGGCGCTGGCGCGCAGCCGCCGCTCCGGCCAGGACATGCGGTTTGCCGTGCTGCTGATCGACCTCGACCGCTTCAAGGTGGTGAACGAAAGCATGGGCCATCTGCGCGGCGACGAGCTGCTGGTCTCGCTCGCGCTGCGGCTGGGCGAAAAGGTCCGCGCCGGCGACACGCTGGCCCGGCTGGGCGGCGACGAGTTCGCCATCCTGCTGGAGGATGTGACCAGCCCGGACGAGGCGCTGGCCTTCGCACGCGACGTGCTGGACACGGTCAGCCAGCCCTTCCAGCTGGACGGTAAGGAGATCGTCAGCACCGCCTCCATCGGCGTGGCGATGTGGGACCCGTCCTACGGCAAGGCCGAGGACATCTTGCGCGACGCCGACCTTGCCATGTACAGCGCGAAGAGCGACGGCAAGGCGCAGGTCGCCCTGTTCCACGCCAACATGCACAAGCGCGCGGTCGCCATGCTGGACCTGGAAAACGATCTGCGCCGGGCGCTGGACCGCGACGAGATGCTGCTGCACTACCAGCCCATCATATCGCTGGATTCGGGCAAGATCGTCGGGGTCGAGGCGCTGGTGCGCTGGCACCATACCGACCGCGGCGTGCTGTCGCCGCTGGACTTCATCCCACTGGCCGAGGAAACCGGCCTGATCGTGCCGATCGGCGAATGGGTGCTGCGCCGCGCCTGCGAGCAGATGGCGCACTGGCACCGGGAATTCCCGGACCGCCCGCCGCTGCAGGTGAATGTGAACCTGTCCAGCCGCCAGTTCGCCAAGACCGACCTGGTGGACAGCGTGACCCAGGTGCTGGCGGAAACCGCGCTCGACCCGGCGCGCCTCAAGCTGGAGATCACCGAAAGCGCGCTGATGGAGAATGCGCAGCGTTCGGCCCATATCCTCGAACAGTTCAAGCGGCGGGATATCCAGCTGTCGATCGACGATTTCGGCATCGGCTATTCGTCGCTCGCCTATCTGCGCACCTTCCCCATCGATACGATCAAGATCGACAAGTCCTTCATCATTGACATGGTGACCAACCGGGACAATCTGGAGATCGTACGGACCATCGCGGCGCTGGCGCAGAACCTGAACCTCGACGTGATCGCCGAGGGGGTGGAGGCGCCCGACCAGCTGGCCCAGCTGCGCGCGCTCGGCATCGAATATGCGCAGGGCTATCTGTTCTCGCGGCCGCTGGACACCGCCGCCATCACCGCGTTGCTGCGCCAGAATCCCGCCTGGTAGCCGGAACCGGCCTGAGGCGGGCATGAAGGGAAGCGAGATGAAACGGCCTGTAGGCCTTGCTGTTGGTGCGATCGCCCTGGTCTTCCTGCTGGCTGTGCCGGCGGGCGTCCAGGCGCAACAGATTCCGCCGGGCCAGTCGGAGGTCCAGCAGGATATCGACAAGCGCACCAAGCGGGTGACCCTGCCGGGTGAGCGCGAGCATGCGCGCTGCTATTCCAACATCCTGATCGATGCCTTCCGGCGCTATGGCGTGTTCGGAACCATCGACACCATGCCGGCAGAGCTGATCAATGTAATGCCGGCCGGCATCAATGCGGTGCTGTATTACTGCAACGGGAACTTCCCCGCCTGCGAGAAAGCCGCCAAAATCTATCGCGAGCGGCTGGGCATGGCGCCCGGCACCTGTAACTAAGCAGCTTCAGGCTTATCGCGGCCGGCAGACGATCTGCTGGTTGCCATCGACGATGGCCAGCGTGCCGCCGACCTGCACATTGCTCCAGCAATTGTCGCCCTGCTTGCGGCTCTTCGCCTCGACCTGCACGGTCTGGTACTGGCTCGGCACCTCGAACTGCTGGCTACGGCCAACCGAAATGCGCGTGAAGTCGCGCTGCCACAGCTTCATGCGGACCTGAACCTCGGTCGAGGATTCATTATTCACCGTCACCATCCGCTTTTCGCTGGCCGTGGCATCCCATGCCGGCACGGCAAGGAAAATGGCCGCCGCGGCAATTGCCGTCAGGCGCAAGGAAACTTTCCGAAAGCCGCTCTGCATGGCGACGCTCTCCCCATCACGTCCAAAGAGACATTAAATCCTGCGTGCGGGAATAATTGCGCAAATCCTTGCTCACGCCAAGTGAAGATGGTTAAGCAGCCCGCTGGCTTTCTCCATATCTTCCGGCGTATTGGCATTGAAGAAAGGATCGATATTGTCATCAATGCCGAACTCGACGCGGGCCACCCGATAGTTCGCCGTCCAGGCATCGACCTTGCGGATGCCGCGCACCACCACCGCATCGCGCAGATCGTCCAGCAGCCTTACCGGCCACAGGCCGAACACCGGATGCGCCCGCCCGCCCGAGGCGGCGCAGGCCATGTCCGCCTTGCCGCCGGCGACCGCCTCTAGCATGCGCGGCACCAGATCGGCCGGCAGGAACGGCGTGTCGGCGGCGAAGCTGGCGACCCACTGGGCCTGCGGCGCATTGCGTGCCGCCCAGTCCAGCCCGGTCAGCACGCCGGCCAGCGGCCCGGCGAAGCCGTCCACGATATCCGGCACCACCGGCAGCCCGTAGGCTGCGAAGCGCGCCGGATCGCCATTGGCGTTCAGCACCGCGCGGGATACCTGCGGGCGGACCCTGTCCAGCACATGCGCCAGCACGGTACGGTCGCCCAGCGGCAGCAGGCACTTGTCGCCGCCGCCCATGCGCCGCGACAGGCCGCCGGCCAGAACGAGCCCGACAACTGAGTCTTCAGCCCCGGTTTCAGGCAGCATCGTCTTCCACGCTCCCCTTGCGGCGCATGTGCTTCGGCTCCTCCTCGACTGCGGACAGGTCGGCATCGAAGATCAGCCGGTTCTCGCCGGACACCGCGACGAAGCGCTTGCCCTTGGCGCGGCCGATCAGCGTCAGCCCCGCCTGCCGCGCCAGCTGCACGCCCCAGGCGGTGAAGCCGGAACGCGAGATCAGCACCGGGATTTCCATATGCACCGTCTTGATGACCATTTCGCTGGTCAGCCGCCCGGTGGTGTAGAACAGCTTGCCCTTGGGTGAGACGCCGTTCAGGAACATGTAGCCGGCGATCTTGTCCACCGCATTGTGGCGGCCGACATCCTCCATATAGACCAGCGGCCTGTCGCCCTCGCACAGCACGCAGCCATGAATGGCGCCGGCGGCGAGATAGAGGCTGGGCGTCATGTTGATCTTGCGCGACAGGGCGTAGATCCAGCTGGTGCGGATCGTCGCCTCCGGGTCCAGTTCGATCTCCTCGAACCGCTCCATCAGGTCGCCGAACACGGTGCCCTGCGCGCAGCCGGAGGTCTGGGTTCGCCTTGTCAGCTTCTGCTCGTAATCGGTCTTGCGCGCGGTGCGCACAACCACCGTCTCGATATCCTCGTCATAATCGATGCCGGTGACCTCATCGTCGGCGCGCAGCATGTGCTGGTTCAGCAGATAGCCGACCGCCAGGTAATCCGGGTGGTCGCCGATGGTCATGGCGGTGACGATCTCCTGATTGTTCAGATAGATCGTCAGCGGCCGCTCCATCGGCACACGGATATCGACCTTGTTGCCCTCATGGTCGAGGCCGTTGACCGGCTCGGTCAGCCTGGGGGCGTCGGGGTTCGGCTTGATGGCGAATTCCTGCATGCCCTGACTATGGGGCAGCGCCCTGTTCCGGGCAAGGGAGGGGTGCCCTCCCCCGATGCCTTTCGAGACGCTGGCTTAACGAACCACTCCACCCGTCACCCCCGCACTTGTTGTGGGGGTCCAGGCCTCCGCTTGCTGGATATCCGCCCGAGTAGGGTGAACCCTGGATTCCCGGCACCCAATGGGGCTTGGGGCCGGGAATGACGGCAGAGTAAAAGGCACTTCTCCCGCGAGGGGTGAAGGTTCTTGCTGGCCAATCGCGGCATATCGTCCGTCTGGAATGTCCTTGAAAAACCTGTGGATGAAATTCCGGGCAAGGCACCCTATAGTCTAGAGTGGAATTGGTAGCACCAAGGCGCCCGGCCTGAACCGGCGCGCCGCGACAGTGAAAACGACACCTGAAACGAAGGACGGCCCGGCAAGGGCCGCCGGGAGTAAACCGCCAGATGCTCGACCCGTTCGGCCGTACCGTCTCTTATCTCCGGGTTTCCGTGACCGACCGTTGCGACCTGCGCTGCGTCTATTGCATGGCGGAGGACATGACCTTCCTGCCGAAGAAGGACGTGCTGTCGCTGGAGGAGCTGGACCGGTTGTGCAGTTCCTTCGTCGATCTCGGCGTGCGCAAGCTGCGCCTGACCGGCGGCGAGCCGCTGGTCCGCCGCAATATCATGAGCCTGATCCGCAACCTCGGCCGGCATCTGGACAGCGGCAAGCTGGACGAGCTGACGCTGACCACCAACGGCACCCAGCTCGGCAAGTACGCGACGGAGCTGTATGACGCGGGCGTGCGCCGGCTGAACGTCTCGCTGGATACGCTGGACCCGCAGAAATTCACCGCCATCACCCGCTGGGGCGACCTTGCCAAGGTGCTGGACGGCATCGCGGCGGCCAAGGCGGCCGGGCTGGAGATCAAGATCAACGCCGTGGCGCTGAAGGGCGTGAACGAGGACGAGCTGGCCGACATGCTGGCCTGGTGTGGCAGCCTCGGCTACGACATGACCATCATCGAGGTCATGCCGATGGGCGATATCGGCAATGAGGACCGGGTGGACCAGTATCTGCCGCTGTCGCTGGTGCGCCAGCAGCTGGCCCAGCGTTTCACCCTGACCGGCATCGACTACAAGACCGGCGGCCCCGCGCGCTATGTCCGGGTCGAGGAGACCGGCCGCAAGCTGGGCTTCATCACGCCGCTGACGCATAATTTCTGCGAAAGCTGCAACCGCGTGCGGCTGACCTGCACCGGCACGCTGTATATGTGCCTGGGGCAGGAGGATGCCGCCGACCTGCGCGCACCGCTCCGCGCCAGCGAGAGCGACGAGCCGCTGCGCGAGGCGATCCTGGAGGCCATCGGTCGCAAGCCCAAGGGCCATGATTTCATCATCGACCGCCGCAGCAGCAATGTCGCCGTGCCGCGCCATATGAGCGTGACCGGCGGGTAATTCTCCCGAAACGGACTTCCATGCCGCTGGCGATCCGCACCCTCTCCCATCAGGATGGCGACCATCGCTGGGAGATGGCGTCGCGCGATCCCGACCCGCGGCTCGCCGCCTGTATTTCCGGCTATCAGGGCTATGCCGAGCTGGCAGCGCTGCCAATGCGGCGCATGGAGCTGCCCTTCGCCGGACTGCCGATGATCGTCAGCCTGGGCCCGCGAATCGGCGTGAAGCTGCTGGACGAGGCGGCGGGCTGGACCCAACACCGCAGCTTCATCGCCGGGCTGCATGACCGGCCGGCGCTGACCGAATATACCGGCGCGCAGGAAGGCGTGCAGGTGAACTTCACGCCCATCGGCGCCTGCCTGATCCTGGGCCGGCCGCTGGCCGAGCTGTTCAATGAGGTCGTGGCGCTGGAGGATATCTTCGGCGAGGCCGACGCCCGCCGGCTGGTCGCACAGCTGCAGGAGGCGCCCGGCTGGGCCGCGCGCTTCCAGATCATGGATGGGTTCCTGCTCGACCGCCTCGCCGCCGCCCCGTCCCTGCCATCGGAACTGACCTGGGCCTGGCGGATGCTGGAGCAGAGCGGCGGACAGTACGAGGTCGCCAGCCTCGCGGAGGAGATCGGCTGGAGCCGCAAGCACCTCTCCGTGCAGTTCCGCCAGCGGTTCGGCCTGCCGCCCAAGACCGTCGCGCGCATCCTGCGCTTCCACCGCACGGCGGCGCTGCTGGGCGAGGCCGCATCCGAAGGCAGGGCCGATATCGCGCTGGCCGGCGGCTATTACGACCAGCCGCATTTCAACCGCGATTTCCGCCAGTTCGCCGGCTGCACGCCGGGCGACTATCTAGCCCGGCTGCTTCCCGAAGGCGGCGGCATTGCCGCTGTCGAGCCCAGGTAACATCCGTCCAAGATTACACTCCTGAGACCGGGCATCCTCCGCCGCGTCACGTCACGCAACGCCATCACGGAGGATCAGACCATGGCGCTTTCCCCGACCATCTTCCCCGTCTTCACCTATCGCGACGCGCCGGCGGCGCTGGACTGGCTGGCAAAGGCCTTCGGCTTTTCCCAGCATGTCGTCTATCCGAACGAGGAGGGCGATATCGCCCATGCCGAACTTAAGCATCAGGATGGCTTCCTGCTGATGGCGACGCGGGCGAAGAAAGCCGACCCGGCCAACCCGTTCCCCTCTACGCCGATCAGCCTCTATGTCTATGTCGAGGATGTGGACGGCCATTTCGCCAGGGCCAAAGCGGCCGGCGCGGAAGTCGTGAGGGCACCGCACGACACGCATTACGGATCGCGCGAATACTGGGTACGCGACCTGGAAGGCAATCTCTGGAGCTTCGGCAGCTACCACCCCGCCGTCGGCGTGCCGGCCGGTTACGCCGGCTAAGCCGCGACGCCTTTCGGCGGGCGCTTGTCCTCCAGCCCCTGGAACTCAATGAACTTGCTCATCCAGCTCCAGACATGGTCGCCATAGGCGAAGGGCTCGAAGGCGGGCGCCCCCGCGACGGGCAGTGGCCGGATCACCGCATCGACGGCGGGTTCGTAGAAGAAGGGGACGGAGACGCGCTCCCGGTTCGGGCTGGCGACGCGGTGCTCCGTCGCCTTCACCCTGCCGCCGGTCCATCGTTCCAGCAGCTGGCCGAAATTCACCGCCAGCCCGTCCTCGCGTGCCGGCACATCCAGCCAGTCTCCGTTTCTGGCCCCATGGCGCGCCCGCGCATGCAGCCCGCCCAGCGCATCCTGGTTCAGCAGGGTGACGAAGCCGGAATCGCAATGCGCGGTGCCGACGATGTAGCGCTTCTCCTCTCCATCGAGCACCAGCTCCGGCGCCAGTGCCACCAGCGCCTCGGGCGAGCGCGCCGGATAGCGGATGATACGCAGGGTGGAGACGCCATCGCGAAACGGTGCCTCGAAGAAATCCTCATCGAGGCCAAGGCCGCGCGCAATGGCGCGCATCAGTGCCGCGCCCACGCCGGCCATCGCCCGGTGATAGGCAGCCGCCTCGGCGCGCCAGCCGGGCAGATCGGCCTCGTCCGGCAATGGCGACGCCTCGCGCAACGGATCGTCCGGGGCGATGGCCGTTGGGTCGGCGATGTCCGGCCCCAGATCGATGCCTTCCTTGTAGGTCGGATCGCCTTCCTTCAGCGGGAAATAGCCGCGATAGACATTGGCATTGCCGGGCGCGTATTTCTGCCGCGCAAGGCGCATCCGGCCATCCCGGTCCAGCGTGAAGAAGCGCATCATGCTGGCCCGCGCGGCCTCCCCCAGCGGCACCCCTTCGGGCAGGCCGGTCACCGTCATGAAGCCGTGCACCGTCGCCGCCTCGATGATAGCGGCATCCGTCCTGTCGCGGGCCGGGCTGGCTGGACCGAAGATCGGTGCGATATCGATGACCGGGATCATGCGGGCTTCCCCTCCGCGCTGCGCATCCACCCCTGCCACCTAGGAAGCCCGCCTTGAAATCGCAAGCAAAAGCGGCGGCGACAGCCTGTTTTCATCGGTATATCCTGTCGCCCTACCGTGACCCGGAAGAACCGCAATGCCGAACGACCTGCCGAAGCCCAACCCCGATCTGCCGTCCAGCGGACTGGCGGCGCGCAAGCTGTGCTTCGTCGCCGCCGAGGGGGCGGAGGCGCAGACCGCCCTGCGCGCGCTGACCGACCGTTATGGCCAGCAGCCGGCGGAGCAGGCCGACATCGTCGTGGCGCTGGGCGGCGATGGCTTCATGCTGGAAACCCTGCACCGCTTCCGCGACCGCGGCATTCCGATCTACGGCATGAACCGGGGCAGCATCGGCTTCCTGATGAACGAATATGCCGAGGAGGATCTGGCAGCCCGCATCGCCCGCGCGCAGGAGGTGACGCTGCATCCGCTGCGCATGAGTGCCGCCACCGCCGACGGCCAGGTGCATGAGGCGCTGGCGATCAACGAGGTCTCGCTGCTGCGCCAGACCCGGCAGGCGGCGAAGATCAGGGTCGATGTCGATGGCGTCACCCGCGTGGCCGAGCTGATGTGCGACGGCGTGCTGCTGGCCACCCCGGCGGGCAGCACCGCCTATAACCTGTCGGCGCATGGCCCGATCATCCCGATCGGCGCCAACCTGCTGGCGCTGACGCCGATCAGCGCCTTCCGGCCCCGGCGCTGGCGCGGCGCGCTGCTGCCGCAGGGCGCCACTGTTACCTTCACCGTGCTGGAGGCCGACAAGCGGCCGGTCAGCGCGGTGGCCGACCATACCGAGGTGCGCCGGGTGGTGCATGTCACCGTGCGCGAGGACCGCTCGGTCGGCGTGCGGCTGCTGTTCGACCCGGAGCATAATCTGGAAGAACGCATCCTGAAGGAACAGTTCGAACCCTGAGCGGAGGCGCCGCCATGCTGGGCCATCTCTCCTTCGGCGTCACCGACCTCGACCGCGCCATCACCTTCTACGATCCGGTAATGGCGGCGCTCGGCCATGTCCGGCTGTGGCAGAATGAGCGCGGCGCCGGCTATGGTCCGCCCGGCGGGAATGACCGGCTGGCGCTGTTCCTGCGGCCCGGCGCACACCCGCCCGGCGAGGGCTTCCACCTGGCCTTCAGGGCGGAGAGCCGCGATGCGGTGGACGCCTTCCACAAGGCGGCCCTGGCGCATGGCGGCACCGACCTTGGCGCGCCCGGCCTGCGCCCGCACTACAGCCCGACCTACTACGCCGCCTTCGTCACCGACCCCGAGGGCTGGAAGCTGGAAGCGGTGTTTCAGTAGGGACACGGTCGTATAGCGCACGGGCATCTCGGCCACTCCGACCGTCATTCCCGCACTTGTTGCGGGAATCCACGTCTCGGCATGCTCCCTGCCGCCCGTGCGGGCTGCACCCTGGACCCCCGGCACAAGACCGGGGGTGACGGAAAGAGCAATGGCAACCGCCAATGCGCCGGCCATTCTCGCTGCCCAATTCCCGTCGCCATCTTGCCCCGCCCCTCATGCTTGCATATATTGCTAGCATGAACAGCAAGCAGCGGAAGACCCTGGCGGCGGTGTTCCGGGAACCGGTGGCAGGCACCATCGCCTGGACCGACATCGAGAGCTTGCTGCTGGCGGCGGGTGCCAGCCTGATCGAGGGATCGGGCTCGCGCGTGCGCTTCCACAAGGATGGCGAGGTGGAGAGTTTCCACCGCCCGCATCCCGCCAAGGAAGCAAAGCGCTATCAGGTGCGCGCCGCGCGGGATTTTCTGGAGAGGATCGGGGTCAGGCCATGACCAACGCCATGCGCTACAAGGGCTATACCGCCCGCATCGACTATGACGACGAGGACGCGATCTTCACCGGGCGCCTCCTCGGCATCCGCGATGGCGTTGGCTTCCACGGCGAGACAGTCGAGGAGCTGCGCGCCGCCTTCCGCGAGGCCGTGGAGGATTACATCGAGACCTGTGCGAAGATCGGCAAGTCGCCGCAGAAGCCCTATTCCGGGCGCATGATGTTCCGCACCAGCCCCGAGGTGCATGAGCAGGCGGCCCGCGCGGCGGAGCTGGCCGGCAAGAGCCTGAACCAGTGGGCCGAGGAAGTGCTGGCCGAAGCCGCGCGGAAATAAGCCGCTCCACCTCCCCCTGCGCCATCCTGCCGCTTGCGCTGCATCTGCTTGCGCTGGGATGCGGCATCCGGCATGCTCGCGCCCCTCATTATTACCGGATAAGACTGGACGGATCATGACCAAGGAGCGGGTCTATCTCTACGACTCCACGCTCCGCGATGGCGGACAGACGCAAGGCGTGGATTTCTCCGTGCCGGACAAGATTGCGATTGCCCGCGCGCTTGACCGTCTGGGCATCGATTATGTCGAGGGCGGCTGGCCCGGCGCCAACCCGACCGACGACGCCTTCTTCGCCGCGCCGCCGAAGCTTTCCCGCGCGCGCCTGTCCGCCTTCGGCATGACCCGCCGGCCCGGCCGCTCGGCAGCCAACGATCCCGGCCTGATGGCAGTGCTGAACAGCGGCGCCAAGTCGGTCTGCCTGGTCGGCAAGACCTGGGACTTCCACGTCACCACGGCGCTGAGCTGCACGCTGGAGGAAAATCTGGAGATGATCGCCGACAGCCTGAAGCTGGCGGCGGAGCGTACCGAGGAAGTCATGTTCGACTGCGAGCATTTCTTCGATGGCTACAAGGCGAACCCGGAGTTCGCGCTGGCCTGCGCCAAGACGGCCTATGAGGCCGGGGCGCGCTGGATCGTGCTGTGCGATACCAATGGTGGCACCCTGCCGCACGAGATCGAGGCCATCGTCGCCGAGGTGGCGAAGCATGTGCCGGGCGACCGGCTGGGCATCCACTGCCATAACGACACCGAGAATGCGGTGGCCAACAGCCTGGCCGCCGTGCGTGCCGGCGCGCGGCAGGTGCAGGGCACGCTGAATGGGCTGGGAGAGCGCTGCGGCAACGCCAATCTGGTCTCGCTGATCCCCAGCCTGACGGTGAAGATGGGCTTCGATGTCGGCATTGGCGAGGACGGGCTGAAGCACCTGCGCGAGGTCTCGCGCATGCTGGACGAGCGGCTGAACCGCCAGCCCAACCGGCAGCAGCCCTATGTCGGCGAATCGGCCTTCGCGCACAAGGGCGGGCTGCATGTCTCGGCCATCGAGAAGGACCCGCGCTCCTACGAGCATATCGACCCGTCCCTAGTCGGCAATGCCCGCCATGTCGTGGTGTCGGATCAGGCCGGCCGCTCCAACATCCTGGCGCGCTTCCGCGAGATCGGCTTCGAGGTCGATCCCAAGGACCCGAAGGTGAACCGGCTGGTCGAGATCGTGAAGGAACGCGAGTTCGAGGGCTATGCCTATGACGGCGCGGAAGCCAGCTTCGAGCTGCTGGCCCGGCGCACGCTGGAGCATGTGCCGGACTTCTTCGATCTGCAGCGCTTCCGGGTGATGGACGAACGGCGCTTCAACGCGCGCGGCAAGCTGGTGACCGAGGCGGAGGCGACCGTGTCCGTGCTGATCGGCAACGAGACGCGGCACGAGGTGGCGCTCGGCAACGGCCCGGTGAACGCCTTCGACAATGCGCTGCGCAAGGCGCTGGTAACGGCCTATCCCGGCCTCGAAAAGCTGCAGCTGGTGGACTACAAGGTCCGCATCCTGACGCCGAATGACGGCACCCGCGCGATCACCCGCGTGATGATCGAATCCGAGGATGAGGACGGCACGCGCTGGACCACGGTCGGCGTCTCGCCAAACATCCTCGACGCCTCGGTCGATGCGCTGTCCGACAGCATCACCTACAAGCTGATGCGCGACGGCATCCGCCCGGCGGCGTGACAGAGCCAGCGGCCATGAGCACACCTATCGTCATTCTGGTGCGCCCGCAGCTGGGCGAGAATATCGGAATGGCCGCGCGCGCCATGCTGAATGGCGGGCTGACCGAGATGCGCCTCGTGCGCCCGCGCGACGGCTGGCCGAACGAGGCCGCCTGGGCCGCCGCCTCCGGCGCCGACCGGGTGCTCGACGAGGCGAAGCTCTATGCCACCGTCGCCGATGCCATCGCCGACCTGAACCATGTCTATGCCACCACGGCGCGCAGCCGGGCGCAGGCCAAGCCCATCGTCACCGCCCGTCAAGCCGGCGCCGAGCTGCGCGACCTGATCGCGGATACCCGGCGCTGCGGCGTGCTGTTCGGACCGGAACGCGCGGGTCTTGAGAATGACGAGGTCGCCGCCGCCGACACGGTGCTGACCGTGCCGCTGAACCCCGACTTCACCTCGCTGAACCTGGCGCAGGCGGTCTTGCTGCTGGCCTATGAATGGTATCAGGCCGGCGATCAGACGCCGGGCCGCTATCTGGCCGGTGGCGCCGATGTGCCGGCACCCAAGGCGGAGTTCGAGAATTTCATGGACCGGCTGGTCGCCCATCTGGAGCGCGGCGGCTTCATGACGGAGCCGCAGCTGCGCCACACGGTCACGCGCAATCTGCGCAACCTGTTCCAGCGCGCCGCGCCCACAGAGCAGGAGCTGCGCACGCTGCATGGCGCCGTGAAGGCGCTGACCAAGGCGGGAACGCCGGAGTAGGACGCTCCAGCGCCCTTCTGCCCTTCTAGACGCCCAGACCGGGCCATACACTCTACCCGTCACCCCCGCACTTGTTGCGGGGGTCCAGGCTTCCGCTTACTGGATCGTTGGTCGAGTTTGCTGAACCCTGGATTCCCGGGACAAGCCCGGGAATGACGATGAAAGAAAGTGAAACCTACCGTCCCGCCCGCAATTGCGCCGTGGCGGCCTCATCCACCGCGCCGGCGGAGGTCAGCGCCACGGCAAAGCGGCGCTCCGCCTCGGCGGAGGTGTAATAGCCGCGCTGCACGTCATGGGCGACGTCTTCGGGATCGCGCTGCATCGGGTCGCCATAGCCGCCACCGCCCGGCGTCGTCACCTCGACGCTGTCGCCTTCCGCGATGCGGATATCCTGGTCCTTGCTGAGATGCGGCGGATCATAGACGCGGCCATCGGCATAGCGGATGCGCACGGCGTTGCGGCCGCCCTCCTCGCCGCCGCGCGCGCCGTTCGGGCCGGTGCGGCCATGATCCATGACGAAGCTGGCCCGCGCCTGCCCGCGCGCGATGCGGACCTTGTAGTTCACGCCGAAGCCGCCGCGATGCGCCCCCGCCCCGCCGGAGCCCTCGGCCAGCGAATATTCCTCGAACAGGATGGGGTAACGCTGCTCCACCACCTCCAGCGGCGTGGTCTTGGAAATGCCGATGGTCGAGCAGCCGTTCGACAGCCCGTCCACCTCCAGCGAACCGCCATAGCCGCCGCCGGAAATCAGGTAGAGCACGTAATTCTTACCGGTCGCCGGATCATGGCCGCCCAGCGCGAAATTGCCGCTGGTGCCGGCCGGCGCGCCGAACAGCCGGTCGGGGATCGCCTGCGCGATGGCGTCGAACACGGCCTCGGCGATGCGCTGCGAGACCTCCGCCGCGCAGCCGGAGACGGGGCGCGGGTATTTCGCATAGAGGAAGGTGCCGTCCGGGTCGGCGATGTGCAGCGGCGCGAAGGTGCCGGCATTGATCGGCACGTCCGGGAAGATGTGCTTCATCGCCAGATAGATCGAGGATTTGGTGGTCGCCAGCACGCTGTTCATCGGCCCCTGGCAGGGCGGGGAGGAACCGGCCATGTCGAAATGCAGGTCGGTGCCTTCCTTGCGGACCTTCATCACGATCTTCAGCGGCTCGTCCACCACGCCGTCGCTATCGACATAGGCGGTGCCTTCATAGGTGCCGTCCGGGATGGTGGCGATCTTCGCACGCATCTGCTGCTCGGCGCGGGATTTCAGTTCGACGATGGCGGCGTCCACCGTATCCGCCCCATAGCGGTCGAGCAGCGCGCTCAGCCGCCGGTCGCCGACCGCCAAGGCAGCGGCCTGCGCCTTCACGTCGCCGATGCGCTGGTCGGCAATGCGGATGTTGGAGAAGATGATGGAGAGGATTTCCTCATCGATCTCGCCCTGCTTGAACAACTTGACGGGCGGCAGGCGCAGGCCTTCCTGCTCCACCTCGGTCGCCTTGGCGGAAAAGCCGCCCGGCACCATGCCGCCGAAATCCGGCCAGTGTCCGGTATTGGCCAGCCAGGCCCAGAGCTGCCCCTTGTAGAAGAAGGGGCGCACGAACTTCACATCCATCAGATGCGTGCCGCCCAGATAGGGGTCGTTCACGATATAGACGTCGCCCGGCTGCGGGTTGCGGGCGCGCTGGATGACGGCCTGGGTGGAGAACTGCATGGTGCCGACGAACACCGGCAGGCCGGTATCGCCCTGGGCGATCAGCTCCCCCGTCTCCCGCCGGTAGATGCCGTCGGAGCGGTCCAGCGTCTCCGAGATCACCGGCGAGAAGGCGGCGCGCTGGAACGCCAGGTCCATCTCGTTGCAGACCTGCTGCAGCCCGGCCTGGATGACGGTCAGCGTAACCGGGTCGAGGGCACCGGCATCGGTTGCTGCGGTCGGTGTCGCCATCTGCGTGCTCATGCCTGTTGCTCCTGTGCCATCCCGTTCCCCCCTCACCCAGCTCCGGCTAAGGGCTACGCCCTAAGCCTGCGCGTCACCTGCCCTCTACCTCCATCCGTCACCCCCGCATTTATTGCGGGGGTCCAGGCTTCGGCTTGCTGGATATCCGCCGAGCAGGCTGAACCCTGGATTCCCGGCACAAGGCCGGGAATGACGATGAGAAAAGGGGCACCGTGAGTCGTCAAAATTATTCAACATCCACCCTACTCCAGCGCCGGTTTCAACTCGGCGTCGAACTGCGCCAGCGCGTCGCGGGCCAGCGCCGAATCACAGCCAGCCGCAGCCAGCGTGGCGCGCGCGTCGGAGATCAGCACCAACCGGGTGGCGGTGCCCATTCCACCGCCGATCTCGGCATCGATGGCCGCCCCGACCTTGTTCGCCACCGAGGGGCTCATCTCCAGCCCGCCGCACAGCTTCGCCGCCTCGAAGGACAGGTGCAGTTCTGTAAAGCGCGGCGCCAGCGGATGGTCCGCCGGGTCCGGCGGCGGCGAGATCAGCGTCGCCGCCAGCGCCCCGCAGGCCAGCAGGATGAAGGCGATCGCTGCCCAGCTGACCGGGCTTAAACTCCTCATGCCCCGAAGCCTGTGGGCGGAACCTTCACCAGCAGATTGCCGAGATCGTCCACCCGGACTGTGCAGCCCGGCTCGATGACGATGGTGGTGTCCAGCTGCTCGACGATGGCCGGGCCGGCAAATTCCCCGCCCAGCGGCAGGGCGGCGCGGCGATAGACCGGCGTGTCCTGCCAGCCGCCCGCCTCGAACCAGACCGAGCGCCGGTCCTCGATAGCAGCCTGAACGGTCGCTTCCTGCCGTTCCGGCTCCACCAGCGCGGTCAGCGAGACCGCCGGGCGGCGGCCGATAACGGCGGTGTGCAGGTTCACCAGCACCGGGCGGATTTCCGGCAGCTCGACCTCGAACCGCTCCCAGTAGGCCTTCGCGAAGGCCTCAGCGAGATAGTCGCGGCTGACATCGGGGCCGGGTACCTGAATGGTCAGGATATGGGTCTGCCCCTGGAACTGCATGTCGGCATCGTGCAGCACGGTGATCTCCTCGACCTCCGTACCTTCGCGGGCGATGATTTCGCGGCCCGCCGCCACCTGCTCCTGCAGGATCGCCTTCACCTGATCCATGTCCACGGCTTCCAGCGGCGTGTTCACCGTGTTCACATAATCATGGCGCAGATCGGCAACGACGCAGCCCAGCGCGTTGGTGATGCCGGGCCGTGCCGGGATCAGCACGGTCGGGATCGCCAGCTCGCGCGCCAGCGCCACCGCGTGCAGCGGACCGGCGCCGCCGAAGGCGAACAGCGCGAAGTCACGCGGATCGTGGCCGCGCGCCAGCGAGACCATGCGGATGGCATTCGCCATCTTCATATTGCCGATGGCGAGGATGGCGGCCGCTGCCGCGTCGGTTTCGAGCCCCAGCGGCGCGCCGACATCGCGGGCAATCGCGTTCTTCACATCGTCAACGGAGACCGGTGAGTCGACCGCCAGCAGCCCCTTGGGGTTCAGCCGGCCCAGCGCCAGATTGGCGTCGGTGATGGTCGGGCGGGTGCCGCCGCGGCCATAGCAGATCGGCCCCGGATTGGCGCCGGCACTCTCCGGCCCGACCTGCAGCAGGCCGGCCTCGTCGATGCGGGCCAGCGAGCCGCCGCCGGCGCCAATGGTATGGACATCGACCATCGGCACATGGATCGGGATGGCATATTCCAGCTCCAGCTCGGCGCTGACCGCCGGCACGCCGTCGAGGATCAGCCCGACATCGGAGCTGGTGCCGCCCATATCGTAGGTGATGAGGTTGGGATGGCCGGAGGCGCGCGCCGTATAGGCCGCCGCCATGACGCCAGAGGCCGGGCCGGACATCACCGTGTTCACCGCCGCCTCCGCCACGATGCGGGCCGAGACGGTGCCGCCATTGCCCTGCATGACCAGCAGGTCGCGGCCATAGCCCTGCGCCGCCAGCTCGTCGGTCAGCCGGCGGATATAGCGGTCCAGCACCGGCTGGATGGCGGCGTTCACCGAGGCGGTGGTGCCACGCTCATACTCGCGGAACTCGGACAGGATATCGCTGCCGACGGTGATGTAGGGGTTGGGCCAGATCTCGCGCAATATCTCCGCCGCGCGCCGCTCATGCGCCGGGTTGGCATAGGCGTGCAGGAAATGCACCACCACCGCCTCCACGCCGCGGTCGAGCAGCGCCCTGGCCGCGGCGCGCACGCCTTCCTCGTCCAGCGGGGTCAGCTCGCGCCCCTGCGCATCGATGCGCTCCGCCACTTCCAGGCGATTCTCGCGGGCGATCAGCGGCTCGAAGCTGCCGATCAGGCCATAGGGCTTCGGCCGTGTGCGGCGGCCCAGCTCCAGCACGTCGCGGAAGCCCCTGGTGGTGATCAGCCCGCATTTGGCGATCTTGCGTTCCAGCAGCGCGTTGGTCGTCGTCGTCGTGCCATGCACGATGGAGGCGAGGCTGGCGAGGTCCGCCCCGGCCTTCTCCAGCGCCGCCATCACGCCGAAAGCCTGGTTGTGCACCGTGGTTGGTACCTTGGCGATGCGCAGCCCCTTCTCCGGGTCGATCAGGATCAGGTCGGTGAAGGTGCCGCCGACATCGATGCCGACGAGTGCGCCCTTGAGCGCAGCGGCGTTAGGCCTGGCGGGCACGGAATGAGGCCCAGACTGGGGCGTGGAATCGGGCATGCGGGCTTCCTGTCCAGATCGCGCCGGAGACGAGAGCCGGCGGCGAAACGCTACATCCTTTCGCCGCAACACGGCGAGACGAAAGTTTGTTCGTGTACATATGAAATCGTCAAGAGGGATTGCGATCTCACCTTCCGGGGCGATGGAAGGTTTTATACGATGACAATCATGCCCACCCGTAACGCACGTCGGTTTCGCGTAAAGCAAACCGAGGCAGAGACAGCCTTGTGGAAGCGGCTACGCAATGGCCAGCTGTGCGGGGTCAAGTTCCGGCGCCAGCATCCGGTCGGCCCCTATACGGTAGATTTCGTCGCCATCGCCGAAATGCTGATCATCGAACTGGATGGTGGTCAGCATGCGCTGCAACAGGCACGTGACGACCAGCGTACCGCCTATCTAAGCCAGCAGGGCTACAGGATCATCCGCTTCTGGAACAATGAGGTTCTGGAAAATCCGGATGGAGTAATGCTCCGTATCCGGGCGCTTCTTGAAGTTGGCAGAAACAAATAAAGAAGTCCCTCGCCCCCCGCTGATGACGACCCATCGTCATCAGCTATCGTTGGCCAAAGGGGGGAGAGGGTTGCGCAGCCTTGGCGAGCCAAAGCCGAGGCTAGGCGAAGCTGGGTGAGGGGGACTTGCACGAACATCGCCGATCTCCCCTCACCCAGCTCCGGCTAAGGGCTACGCCCTAAGCCTTCGCATCCCTCTCCCCTTCCGGGGCGAGGGATGATTAAGAGAACTCCCCTGGCATCTCCCCTTCTGGGGCGAGGGAATTATTTGAAATATCTCTTCGCCCCTACAGCCGCCTTGCGAACCAGACGACGCGGCCGATGATGGTGACTTCCTCGGCCGGGCGCTCGTAGGAATCGTAGCGCGGATTGGCGGAGCGGATCGACAGCCTCTCGGTATTCGGCAGCCGCTCCAGTTGCTTGGCCAGCAGGCCCATGCCGTCATGCAGCACGAAGATGCCGGGCGGCGAGGGCACAATGCGCGACAGATCGATCAGCACCTTGTCGCCGCTCATCAGCACCGGCTCCATCGAATCGCCGTCGATGGTGACGATGCGCAGATCGGCGGGCCGTGCCTTCAGCTCGTGGCGTAGCCAGGCCAGCGGGAAGTGCCAGCGCGCGCCATCCTCCTCCGCCTCGACCAGCGCGCCGGCCCCGGCGGCGGCGCGGACATTCACCTCCGGGATTGCCGCCACGCCCGGCAGCTCAAAGCGGGAAAGATCGAAGGCGGGCATCTGCGAAGTCTCCGCCTCCCCCTCCTCCGGGTCGCGCAGCGCGGATTCGGCAACCCCTAGATAGGCAGCCAGCGCGTGGCGCACCTCCTCCGGCAGGCGGCGCGGCGTGCCGCGCTGGATGAATTGCTGCAGATAGGCGTGGTTGCGGCCAATCGCCAGCGATGCCTTCTTCAGGTCGGTCGGCGGATCGCGCAGCGCGATCAGCTGGATAAGGGTTCGGCGCACCGGGTCGAGCTTCATGCCGGCCAGCATATCAGACGGATTTTTCCTATCAAGTAAGAAACCACCTCTTGAATCGGATCGGCGACTCGGCTTAGCCTGACTCCAACAGTCGAACCGACAGACGCTTTACACCCGTAAAGAGAACAAATCATGAATATGAAAGCCTATACGATCCACCCGCCCGGTCAAGCGCACCGCGTCACCGTGGTCGTGCGGCGCTCCGGGGGGAGCGGCAAAGGCAAGGCCCTGCTCGCCCCCGCCACGCGCGACCGGCTGCTGGCCGAGGCCGCCGAGGGCGAGAGCGACGCCGATCTCGCCGCCGACTATGGCCTCACCGAAGCGCAGGTGCGCCGGCTGCGCCACAATCACCGGGTGAAGCTGCAGGCGCTGCGCCGGGACATCGCCGCCCGCGCCGAGCCGGAGGATGAAGCCACCGAGGTGCCGGAGCCGCTGAAGCTGGCCTTCCGCACGCTGGACGGGCGCACCGCCATCCTGCGCCGGGGCGCCTTCCTGCTCGATGGGCGGCCCGCCGACCTGCGCCGGATCGTTGCCGCCGCCAATCTGGTGCGTGCGGCAACCGGGGAAGCGCTGATCCGCTATCCCGGCGTCGCCCCGCTGATCGAGCGCGCCTGCCGGTAGGAGCCCCCCCATGACCAACACACCCTACACGCCCGATCTGGTGAAGGCCCGGCTGGTGGAGGCCGCCGACACGCTGCGCCGGCTGCCCTCGGCCCGGATCAGGGCGAAGCTCACCGCCTGGCCGGATGTGGTGCAATCCGCCGCCACCGCCTATGGCTACGAGGCGGCGCAAACCCGCCCCGCAGCACCCTCGCCCGAGGCGATCAGCCGGATGGATGAGACGCTGGGCTGGCTCTTCTGGGTCGAGAATGACGGGCGCCGGCTGCTCTGGGCGCGGGCGCTGGGCGTGCCCTGGCGGCGGCTGGAGGATATCGACGGGCGCAGCCATGTGACGCTGAAAAAGCTGCATGACCGGCTGCTGGGCGACATTGCGCAGCGGCTGGCGGGCTTGCCAGCGGCGATGCATTAACGTAATAACCCGATACTCCCTAAGGATAAATCGGCGGCGTTGCGCTGGTGGAATACCTGCCTCCTGCAAGGAAGCGCGTGTCCATGCTGGCCCTCGCGGGCTTAGATTGCCAATTATTGCGGCCTCGAATTGTCCCCAGGACAAAACGCAAGCAGCCAACGGACGAACCCTATGGTCATAGAGATCGACACCTACGCAGCTTCGGAAAAGACGGATGCGTCGGCCGCCGCGGCGGCGGCCATTGATAAATTCCTGGCGCGGCATGGCGACTCCTCGATGTTCCTGCGCTCCAACCTCGCGCGCTCCGGCCTGGTGAATGGCGACCAGCCCTTCCAGGGCGCCTATGCCGTGGCACGGAACGAGGCCGGCGAGATTCGCGGCGTGGTGGCGCAGTACTGGAGCGGCCTCGTCGTCCTGCAGGTGCCTTCCAACGATCCCGAGCTGGATTCCGCCCGGCTGGCGCAGGCCGCCGTGGATGCCGGCGGAAAACCGGTGCGCGGCTTCGCCGGGCCGCGCGCGCAGGTGCTGGCCGCCCGTGCGGCGCTGGGCATGGAGGAGCGCAAGACGCGCCTCGACAGCGCCGAGGAGCTCTATGCCGTCGATCTCGACGAGTTGCAGGTGCCGGACCCGCTGAAGCGCGGCGTGGTGACCTGCCGCCAGCCGCTGGAAAGCGAGCTTAACCTGCTGATCGAATGGCGCGTCGCCTATGCCATCGACCAGCTGGGTGCCGAGGATACGCCGGCGCTGCGCCGCCAGGCGAAGGAGGAAATCCAGCGCTACTGCGCCGATGGCCATAATTGGGTGCTGCTGCGCGAGGACAAGCCGGTCGCCTATGCTGCCTTCAATGCGGTGACCGACGACATGGTGCAGATCGGTGGCGTGTGGACCCCGCCGCTGCTGCGCTCCAACGGCTTTGCGCGTTATTGCGTGGCCGGCGCGCTGCAGGCCGCGCATGAGAAGGGCGTGCGCCGCGCCGTGCTGTTCACCGGCCGCTCCAACTGGCCGGCCCTGCGCGCCTATGTCTCGCTGGGCTTCAAGAAGGTCGGCGATTATTCGCTGGTCCTGTTCGCCGATTAGAATCATTGCGCCGCCGGTCCCGCCAGAACCGATCCCAGGGGGCGGCGATTTTTTTTGCGCAAGCCCCGTTTTTTTTTCACGAAGTAAGTACGGACGGGTTTCAGGATTTTCGAAAATCCGGCATAAATCGTGACACGCTGAGAGTTGAAGCGCCCGCCCAGCCCCACCGGCCCGGCGGGCGTTTTTGCGTTTGTACAACCCTCTCTGTAACCGTCACCCCCGCACTAGTTGCGGGGGTCCAGGCTTCCGCTTACTGGATACCCGCCCGAGTAAGCTGAACCCTGGATTCCCGGGACAAGCCCGGGAATGACGGCTGGAGAGATGGCACCTTAGGGTGCACTCACTTTCTTTCACCCCCACTCCCGCGAGAGCCCCATGCCTGAACCGAGCCCGACCGCGCGGCGCCGGATGCGGCGCTTTCTCGGCCATCTGGCCGATACCGGCAATGTTTCGGCGGCCTGCCGGCTGGCCCGGCTCGACCGCCGCACCGCCTATCAGTGGCGCGGCGCCGATGCCGATTTCCGCCGCCTCTGGCAGGAGGCGCTGGATGCCGCCGTGGATGCGCTGGAGGCCGAAGCGCGCCGCCGCGCCGTCGAGGGGGTGGAGCACCCGCATTTCCACCAGGGCCAGGTCGCCGGCACGGTGAAGCGCTATTCCGACGCGCTGCTGATGTTCCTTCTGCGCGCGCACCGGCCCGAAAGATTCCGTGAACGCCCTGGGGACCGCGCCACCGAAACCCCGACCACCGCCGAGGGAGATTCCGACGATGCCGAGCAGGCCGCCCGCGCCGCGCTGGAACGCCGCCTCGATTGCCTCGCTGCCGGCCGAGACCCGCAGGACGATCCTGACGGGGCTGAGCGCGGAGGAGGCGGTCCGCCTGCTGCATGACTGGCGCTTCTGGGCGCGCGCGGCGCAGCTGCCGCCGGCCGGGCGCTGGCGGATCTGGCTGATCCTCGCCGGGCGCGGCTTCGGCAAGACCCGCGCCGGGGCGGAATGGGTGCGCGCCCGCATCGAATCCGGCCGGGCAAAGCGTGTCGCGCTGGTCGGCGAGACGCTGGCCGATGCCAGGCAGGTGATGGTGGAGGGCGAGAGCGGGCTGCTGGCGATCTCCCCGCCCTGGAACCGGCCGCTCTGGCAGCCCTCGCTGCGCCGGCTCAGCTGGCCGAACGGCGCCGTCGCCACCGCCTTCAGCGCCGATGATCCGGAACAGCTGCGCGGCCCGCAATTCGATGCCGCCTGGGCCGACGAGCTGGCGAAATGGCGGCATCCGGCGGCCTGGGACAATCTGATGTTCGCGCTGCGGCTGGGGGCCGATCCGCGCTGCGTGGCCACCACCACGCCGCGCCCGCGCCCCTGGCTGAAGCCGATCCTGGCCGACCCGGCGACCGTGGTGACGCGTGGCAGCACCCGCGACAATGAAGCCAACCTCGCGCCCGGCTTCCTGGCCGAGGTGCTGCGCCGCTATGACGGCACGCGGCTGGGAAGGCAGGAGATTGACGGCGTGCTGCTGGAGGATGTGCCGGGCGCGCTGTGGCCGGCCTCCCTGCTGGAAGCCGCGCAGGAAGACACGGCACCGGAACTGGTGCGCATCGTCGTCGCGGTCGATCCGTCCGGCAGTTCAGGCAAGGGCGACTCCTCCGACGAGACCGGCATTATCGTCGCCGGACGCGACGACGAGGGCACCGCCCATGTGCTGGCCGACCGGTCGGGCCGGATGAGCCCCGCCGACTGGGGCCGCGCGGCCGTCACGGCCTACCGCGAATTCCGCGCCGACCGGCTGATCGCCGAGCGCAATTTCGGCGGCGCCATGGTCGGCCATGTCATCGCCACCGTCGATCCCGGCGTGCCGGTCACGCTGGTAACCGCCAGCCACGGCAAGCGCATCCGCGCCGAACCGGTGGCAGCCTTGTACGAGCAGGGCCGGGTGCGGCACCTGCCCGGCCTCTCGCTGCTGGAGGCGCAGATGGCCGCCTTCTCCCGCGAGGGGTATCAGGGTGAAGGCTCGCCGGACCGGCTCGACGCGCTGGTCTGGGCGCTCTCCGACCTCATGCTCCGCCCCGGCCTCGCCGGCTCCGCGGAACTGGAAGGGTTTTATTAGGCACTATCAGAGGCAGGGCACCGCCCCTGGCCCCCCGGGTCAAGCCCGGGGGTGACAAGAGAAGTGGTTACGAGGCGATGATGTCAAAACAGATCACGCCAGCTGGGATTGCCCGCCTCTATCAGGGCAAGCTTCCAGGCACGTGACCAGTGCTTCAAATTCTTCTCGCGCTGCAAGGCGATGCGGACATCTTCGTGCGCCTCGGCATAGACCAACCGCTTCACGCCATACTGTTTCGTGAAGCCCGGCACCAGTTCTTCGCGATGCTCATAAATTCGTCGCGGAAGATTGCCGGTCACGCCGACATAGAGCGTGCCGTTACGACCGCTGGCGAGGATGTAGACGTAATAAGCCATCGTCCCGCCAGCATCATCCGAACTTCTTTCTTTGTCATGCCCGGGCTTGACCCGGGCATCCAGGGGCGGTGCATGGCCGCAAGCCTCGCGGCAACCATCGACTACTCCCGAAAGGACGCCCATGCCGATCACCGATCCGCATCCCGAGCATCTGGCCGCCGCGCCGCTGTGGGCGCGGATGCGCGACTGCGCCGCCGGCGAGGACGCGGTGAAGGCCAGGCGGCTGGAATATCTGCCGCGCCCCGGCGGGCAGAGCGAGCGCGCCTACCGCGCCTATCTCGCCCGCGCCGTCTGGTATGGCGCGACCGAGCGCACGCTGAACGGGCTGGCCGGCGCCATCTTCCGGCACCCGCCGGTGGTCGAGGCGCCGGACACGCTGGCGCGGCAGCTCGACAGCATCGCCGCCGATGGCGGCCCGTTCGAGGGGCTGGCGCAATCGGTCACGCGCGAGGCGCTGCTGGCCGGCCGCGCCGGGCTGCTGGCCGACCGTCCTGCGGAGGCCGAGGGCGATCCCTATCTGGCGCTCTATCCGGCGGAAGCGATCCTGAACTGGGAAAGTGCGCCGCTGGCCGGCCGCCAGCGCCTGACGCGGCTGGTGCTGCGCGAGGATATGGAGCGCTGCCGCGAGCTGCTGCTGGACGCCACCGGCCAATACCGCGTGCGGCTGTGGCGGCGCAAATCGCGGCAGGCGGGCGCCTACGAGATCGCGCAAGAACACCGCCCGACCCGCGCCGGCCAACCGCTCGATGCCATCCCCTTTACCTTTGTGGGCGCGCGCAGCCTGTCGCCTGCTGTCGAGAAGCCGCCGCTGGCCGACCTCGCCGGCATGAACCTCGCGCATTACCGCAATTCAGCCGATTACGAGCAGTCGCTGTTCCTCACCGGCCAACCCACCCCCTGGATCGCCGGACGGCTGGAGGCGCGCGAGCGCCCCACATCCATCGGCAGCGGCACGATCTGGCACCTGCCGGAGGGCTGCAGCGTCGGCATGCTGGAATTCACCGGCGCCGGACTGGAGGCGCTGCGCCAGGCGATGCTGGACAAGGAGGCGCGCATGGTGCAACTGGGCGCGCGTCTGCTGGAGGCGCCGAAGCGCGCCGCCGAGACGGCAGAAGCGGTACGGCTGCGCGGCGAGGCGGAGGCGTCCTCCCTGTCGATCCTGGCCGAGACGGTCGGGCGCGGCCTGACCCAGGCGCTGCGCCGTCTCGCCTGGTGGCAGGGGCTGGACCCGGAGTCCGTGACCATCCGGCTGAACCGCGATTTCGTCGAGGCACGGCTGGCCGCTCCCGAGATTCTGGCGCTGGTCGAGAGCTGGCAGAGGGGCGCGATCAGCCGGCACACGCTCTATGACAATCTGCGCGCAGGCGAGGTGCTGCCACCCGGCCGCGACTTCGCCGAGGAAGAATCGCTGATCGCCGCCGAAACCGCATAGGCGCAACCCTCAAAAGCATTTTCTAATACCCATACCACTGCTACTATATTCGCAATAACGAATATGCGGTGGGGGATAAAATGAGAATTGGTGCGCTGCTGCTCGCGGCCTTTCTGCTGACCGGCTGCCAAAGCATGATGGAAAGGGCAGGCCTCGCCATCTCCGGCCCGGGTGTCGAGATCGACAATGAGACGCTGACAGGCTTCATCGACCGGCAGGACAAGGCCATCGAGCTGCTGGGGGCCCTCGCCTATGGCAAGGACAACAGCGTCACGGCGAAGCTGAAGGCCGGCACCGCCAGCGAAGAGGAATGGACGCGGACAGTCTATGCCGGCATCCATTTCGCCGATGTGCGGTGCGAGCACTACATGGAGGCGCTGTTCAAATACAACCGCACCATCCGCACCACCAGCAACCAGCTTTCCATTCTGGGCGGCGCCACCGCCGCCACGCTGGCCGCCGCGCAGGCCGCCGCGAAGGAGGTGGCGCTGACCGCCGTTGCCTTCGGCCTCGCCGTCGCCTCGCTGGATAATCTCGGAGGCAGCATCCTGTACCAGATCGAGCCCAGCACGGTGCGCAATCTGGTGGAGGAACAGCAGGACGAATTCATGCAGCAGATCGGCACCTACGATAACCGTGTCGATGCGCTGCGCACGGTGCAGGCCTATGTCTCGCTCTGCCTGCCGACGGTGATCGAGAATGCGGTCGCCAATGCGATTAAGGCCGGCACCCAGGCCAGCGAACGCAGCAGCGACCGCTGGGGCGACATGCTGCGAACCATCGAACTGGTGGACAAGGATCTCGCCGACCGCCTGCGCACCGCACTGACCCGGACCGAGGCTGAAACCGAAACGCCTGCTGAAACCGAAACGCCTGCCGGGCAGGGTGAAGGCCAGGAGGAGAAAGCCAAGGCCGAAGACAGCAAACCGCCCGCCCCCGGTGCACCGGCCTCCAGACGGAACTTCGTGCCCAACGTCGGCATCCAGCAATAGCTGACCCCGATCCCGCTGACCTGTTCCTGTTCGTCTGCCCCCTCGCCCGCCGGTTCTCCGGCGGGCTTTTTCTTGCCCGCTTTCAGGAGAACCGCATGACCGAAACCGACGATGTCGAGGCGCTGCAGACCGCGCTGGCCGAGACCCGCGCCGCCCTCGTGGAAGCGGAAAGCCGCATCGCCACGCTGGCGCTGGAGACCGCCTTCCGCGCCGCAGCACACGCCGCCGGGCTGAAGCCGGACGCCGTGGCCGAAGCGCTGGCGCTGGCCGCCGCCGGCC
>NZ_AMRL01000015.1 GCF_000299935.1 Oceanibaculum indicum P24
CCGGCGGCCCGCCCGCCATAACGCGATTGGTCGGCAGCACCGACAGCGCCGCCGGGGCGACGCCGAAGCTGCACATCAGCATGGCCCCGGCACAGACCTGCATCGCCATATCAGCCTCCTCCTTTCACGGGTTTCAGCTTCATCGCCAGCCATTGCTTCAGCAGCTGGAACAGAGTTGGCGGCTTGGCGGGCGGCGGTACCGGTGCTGGGGCGGGCGGCGGCGGTTCTGGCGCCGGTGGCGGCGTCTCCGATACCTTGTCGCCGTCCCGATAGACCGC
The DNA here is from genome assembly GCF_000299935.1 of Oceanibaculum indicum P24. Taxonomy (NCBI): domain Bacteria; kingdom Pseudomonadati; phylum Pseudomonadota; class Alphaproteobacteria; order Rhodospirillales; family Oceanibaculaceae; genus Oceanibaculum; species Oceanibaculum indicum. The sequence goes on from NZ_AMRL01000015.1 coordinate 279, forward strand.
CTCTCCCAGCACCGCGCCATCCGCGCCATAGCTCACCATCGGCCCGTCCAGTACCCCGGCCTTGTAGGTTGCCGTCATCGCCAGCCGCCCCTCGGTATAGAAGCGCACTGGCCCATCCAGCTTTCCCTCCAGCGTCTGGCCCTCGACCTCCGGCCGGCCCTTGGCGTCCAGCAGCAAAAGGGGTTCGGGGCCGCTCAATTGATCTTCACCATCGCGCCGTTGATCGTGACCATGCCGCTGCTCTCCAGCGCGGCCTTGCCCTGCGCGGTGTTGGTGATCGACATGCCGCCATCATTGGTCAGGCTGGTCGTCGCCTTGTTGGAGATCGTCATGCCGGAGGTCTGCAGGCTCTGCGCCGCCTTCACCGTGACCCCGCCGGTACTGCTCTCGATGGTGACGGCACCGGTTGCCTTGATGGTGACGGAGCCCTGCACGGTCAGGCTGTAATTGCCCTTCACGGTCAGGCTCATATTGCCGTCCACCGTCTGGTCGAAATCCGCCTTGTTGGTGTGTGTCTCCTTGCCCGTGACGGTCACGTCGCGGGTCTTCTTCACGCTGTGAGTCTCCTTCCCTTCCGAGACCTCCACCGTGCGGTCGCCCTTGGACACGGTCAGCTTCTCGTCCTGCGTCACCGTGGCGGTGCGGTTGTGCAGTACCTCCTCCGTCATGTCCTTCTGGGCATGCAGGTAGATCAGTTCCTTGTCCTTCGCGTCATCGAACAGGATCTGGTTGAAGCCGCCGCCGCCCTTGGAGGAGTTGGTCTTCACCGTGCTCTTGGTCTGGTCGCCGGGCAGGGTGACGGGGACTGTCTGCTCGGCATTGTAGAGTGCCCCAACCACAAGCGGTCGGTCGGGGTCGCCATCGACGAAGGCGACCATCACCTCCATGCCGATGCGCGGCACGAACAGATGCCCCCAGCCCTTGCCGGCCCAGCCCTGCACGACGCGTATCCAGCAGGAGCTGTTCTCGTCAGACCTGCCCTGCCGGTCCCAGGGGAACTGGACCTTGATTCGCCCGTACTTGTCGGTCCAGATTTCCTCGCCCTGCTTGCCGACCACCTTGGCGGTCTGAAGGCCGGCGATGCGCGGGCGCGGCGTTGCCTGCACGGGCCGGATCACCGTATCGGACGGCAGCGCGGTAAAACGGTTGCGGTAGCCATCCTCCGTGAAGACATGGCTGACCGAGATGATGACATATTTCCCGTTCACCTTGGCATCGCCATAGCCTTGGATGCTGACGGTCGCCCCCGGCAACAGGGTCGGACTCGCGCTCTCCCCGGTCAGTTGCACGGCATCGGCGTCCAACGCCTGGATGCTGTGCTTGGCGATGGTCTCGCCCTCATCGCGCTTCTCGTAGCCACCGGGCCAGAGATAGCGGGTCACCTCGCTGCCCTTGCCCTTGGAGGTCACTGTCAGGTCGGTCGAGGGGGTGAGGAAGCTGTAGTCGCCGGTGGAGAAGGTACCGGTCGTCATCCGTGCCGAGCGGCTGAGGAACGACACCGCGTCCGGCTGCAACCCGCTGCCCTGCGCCATCCGGTAATTCAGTGCCGAGGGGCCGGCAATCGGCTGGAAGGCCGAGGAATCGTCGGCCAGCACCAGCGTCTCGCCCGACTCGGCATGAGTGAAAAAATAGAAGATGCCGGCACGTTCCAGCAGCCGGCTGACGAAGGCGAAGTCGCTCTCGTCGAACTGCGCCACATAGTCGAGGCTCGCATAGGTACCCGACAGCTTGTCCGATATCCGCGCCGCGCCATCCGCCTTCAGCACGGTCTTGGCGATGTCGGACAGGCTCTTCTGCTGGAAGATACGGCAGTCGCCGGCCAGCGTCAGAAGCCACAGTGCCGGGCGGATATCGAGCACATAGCTGGCGCCGCGCGGATCGGCATCCAGCTGCCCGGCCTCGGCGACGATGCCGGAGAACAACCTCTTCGCCTTGCCATCGGCGGTCAGCGTGATTGAGGCGACCTTGCCGAGCAGGCTGGCGACATCGGCATCCGCCTTGTCGGCGCGTACCGTCGCCAGATAGCGGAACGGCCGGGACAGGCCCTCCTCAGCCTCCAAAGCCAGCAGCGTGAAGGTAACGCCGGACAGCGTCGTCTTCACCGTGGCAGCAAAGGTGGGGCCGGCCATTTAGCGCACCGCCGGCAGGGCGAAGCGGGCCTCGCACGCATCCGAATCGGCGGCCCGGCCCAGCAGCCAGCTGGTCAACCCGAGCCGCGCGCCTTCCTTTGCTGACAGGCTGGCGCCACTGACGCCCTCGGCATGCAGCACCAGGCGCACCTCCACCGAATATCCATCGCCGAGATAGAGGCCGGCCAGCCGTCGCAGCGTCTCGTAGCCCTGCCCGCCGGGCAGCAGCCCGTCATAAGTGGCGCGGTCCAGCGGCCCGATCCACAGCCGGATTGTCCGCCCGCCATCCGACAGCCGCCCGCCCAGCACAGCGTTCTTGCCCAGTGCCTGGAACCGCCCCAACCGGAGACCGAGGGCGCTGCGCTGGTCCACGGCGACCGTCGCCATGCGCGGCACCGGCGCCTCGATGGCGACCGGCAGCGATAGGGCGCCCGTCAGCAGCTTGCGCAGCCCCTCCATTGGCCGCCGCACCCCGGCCAACAGCCCGGCAAAGGGCAGCAAGCGGCGGCGCAGATCTGCCGGCAGGCTGGCGGCAACCGCCGGCAGGGCGAAGCCCATCACCGCCTGCAGGTAGAGGGCCAGCGCCGAGTCCTCCGGCGGCACCGGATCGAAGGCCGGGCGCTGCGCCTTGCGGGCACGGTAATAGACGGCGATCAGCCGGTTCTCGAACAGCGAGAGGAAATCCGCCATCGCCGGATCGCGCTTCTGCACCGCGCGCAACAGCCTTTCGGTATCGGCCAGAGGCAGCGCGCCGACCGTGCCGGCAAGCCCGAAGAAGCTGACCGCCATATCGGCCTGCGCGACGCTGCTGCCATCCTGGCGCAGAAAACTCTCCATCGCCGAGGTGGTGAGACTTATCAGCGGCGGCGTGACCTGACGTACCGGCGCGCCCTCGAAGCCCAGCGTGGGGGCCGCGCGGAAGCGGATCGGCTCCAGCTTGGGATTACCGGATTCGCCGACCGGCTTCGGCGCGCGTACCAGCGCTTCCAGCAGCCGCACCGCCTGGCAGAACTCGAACCGCCAGGGCTGCGCGAACAGCCGGTCGATCACAGCAGCGGGCGGTCGCCGATCCGGGCCGGCCATGATTTCCACCTTTCCGCCTTGATGAGCAGCCGTGCCGACAGCCGCGTGAAGCTGTTGGCACTGGCGAAGACCGGCAGCACCCGGTCAAGCACCGTGGCCAGGATGTAGAGGCTGCCTTCCGGCCGCATCGTGTCGTCGAAGCCGAGTACGATGTCGCTGCCATGGATCAGGCTGGCGCCGTCCGCCCCGCGCATCATGGCGGGGCTCGCGGTCGCATTCGCCAGCGCATCGATCAGCACATTGCTGGAAACCAGCCCGTCCAGCTCGTAGAGCTGCAACAGCTGCCGCAGCACCGCCCCGTCCCCCGCCACCAGCGAGGCCTGGCCGAGCGCCAGCTGTGTGACCAGCTGCCACAGGGCCGACCCGTCCGTCGCCGGCTCCAGCGGCATGGTGGGGGCGGTCAGCAACGCCTGGGTGCCGGGCACCGCCGCTTCGTCCGGCTGCAGCGACTGGTTCGCCGGCAGGAAGGGGGCGAGCCGCCGGTTGGTGCACAGAAGCTGGGCATAGAGCACCCGGTCCGCCGGGAAGGCCGGGTTGAAGGCGGGATCGACGAAGCTCAGCACCATCTCGTCACCGGGTACGCCAGCCAGCCGCGCCGGGCGGCGACGGGCGACCCAGTACAGCCCGTCCTCCGCCTGCCCGTCGGGTCCGGCAAAGCCGAAATAGGGCTTTACCCAGGCCACCGGCCGGTCGGGGTCGGGCGTGGCCGAGACCTTGCTGATCGAATGCACCTCCACCGAGGCGCGGTCACCGAGATCGGCCAAGACCGGATAATCCAGCTTCTCGCCTGTGAGCCGGATCGGCTGGCTGACGCCGCGGAACAGGTTGACGACCGGCGTGCAGCCCAGCCGGAAGGTGCCGGGGTCGGCGTGAATCTCCGACGGCGGCGCCACGGTGACGGGAAACAGCAGGTCGATCATGCTGGCGTCGCCCGCCGCGTCCAGCCCGGTGAAGTCGAGAAAGCGGAACTTATCGGGGAACTGGAACAGCTCTAGCAGCAGCCGGTAGCCGTCAAGGCCGTAGGGCATGTCCGGCAGCACTGCCTCGTCAGGCCGGAAGCCGACCGGCTGTATGCTGCCGCGCTCCAGCCTCACCCTGCGCGCCACATCGCCATCGGGCAGCAGATAGACGCAGCGGATCTCCGAGGTCAGCATCTGGTACAGCCGGTCGGTCAGCAGCTCGATCCCGGCCAGATAGACGCGCAGCCGCTCCACACCCAGCGCAGCAAGGCCGGGGCCGGTGCTGCGCAAACGAAGGCGGAACAGGCTGCGCGCCCGCTCCGCCTGCACGATGTCGGCGTAGCTGTCGTCGAAGCCGGCATAGGTCGGCTCCAGCGGCCAGACCGTCGCCGGATAGCAGGTGCGGAAGCGCACCACCGGCGCGCCCTTCTCCCCGCTGGCGGCGAAGAACTGCCGGCCGCGCTCCACGGTCAGGCCGGTGGTCAGCTTGCCCGCCTCCTCCGGCGGGCGGAACTGTGCGATGGCCATGGACGGAATCGGCGTCGAGAATTGCGGATAGAGGATATCCAGCAGCGCCGTCGGGATGATCGGGAATTCCTGGTCGATGACATGCTGGATGCGCGCCGTCAGGAAGGCCACGGATTCGATCAGCCGCTCGACATCCGGGTCGGTGACGGTATCGCCCGCGACATCCAGCCGGCGCGCGATCTGCGGATATTGCCGGGCGAAATCCGCCCCCTCCCGGCGCAGGAAGGACAGCTCGCGCTGATAATAGGGCAGCAGCGTCTCGTAGCCGTCCATCTCAGCCCTCCCCCGCCAGCGTCACGTTGCGCCCGTTCAGCAGGAACACCACGGCGCGCTGATAGCCCATCAGCGTCACCGTCGCGGTCAGCCGCGCCTCCAGCGGGCGCAGCCGGTCGCGCGTTGGTTCAATGGCGATGGAGACGTCGGACAGGCGCGGCTCGTAGCTGGCGATCGCCGCCTCCAGGCAGCGCGCCATCAGCTGCCGGTCGGACAGCGAGACGGCGGTGAAATCCACCGTGCCCGGCACGCCATAGGAGGTGACAAGGCGCGGCCCGGCCAGATAGGAGTCGACCGAGCGGTCGGCGCGCGAGCCCAGCAGCCGGACCAGCGCGCCGCGGATCGAGTCCGCCAGCGCCGGCCCGTCCAGCACCAGCGGCGTATCGCGAGCGGACAGCCGCTCGAACAGCGGCGCGCGCTGGCCGTAGAGTTCGCGGGGCGGCATGGCGGATCACGCGACCCGGGCTACTTGCCCTGGCCGGTCGCCTTTTCCAGATCGTACTCGGTCTCGACCTTGCCCTTCTGGTCGCCTTCCTTGGTCTCGAACTGGTAGCTCCAGGTGATCTTGGTGAAGTTGAAGGTGACCGATTCGACGGGCAGCTCGTTGCCGCCGGCATTCAGCGACACGGAGGAGACCATCGCGTTCTCCAGCGTGTAGGTCATCGCCTCGATGGGTTTGTCGCCCGAGGTGCGGATCAGATAGATGTAGATCTTCCCCAGCTCCGTCGCCAGGCAGCAGGCGAGGTTCAGCTTCGGCGTCGCCTGGTCGAGATATTTCGAGACGGTGATGTCCTGCACCTGCGCGCGGCCGGTGGCACGGCCGCCGCCCGAGGAGTCGAAATGCAGCGGCATCGCCACGCCGGTCGAATAGCCCAGGATGTTGATCTCGTCAGTGTGCTTGTCGAGCGTGCATTCGCCCTTGATGGCGTATTTGTCGGCGATCTTGAGGACGATGTAGTCCATGGGGGCCTCCCTGGCCGTCTGGAGCCTGTCGCTTTAGCCCTTGCGGGCTGTCGGGATTACGCGGCGGCGGCCGGCGGCGGCAGCTCGGCCACCAGGCTGATCGTCACCTCCACTCCTTCGAGCTGGAAGAAGGGCTGCAGATAGACCGTCGCGGTGTAGTAGCCGGGCTTGCCGGGCACGGGCTGCACATCGGCCCGCGCGTTGCGCAGCGGATAGCGCGCCTTCACGCTCTGCTGCGCCTCGTCATCCAGCAGCACCAGCGTGCCCAGCCAGTCATTCACCATGTTCTGCAGGGTGGCGGAGGTCTCGAAGCTGCCCACCGTGTCGCGCAGCATCACCTTGATGTACTGCGCGATGCGCGCCGCGTTCAGCATGTAGGGCAGCGTCGCCGACAGCGCCTCGCTGGCGTTCGCGGCCTGGCCGGCGGCGCTGGAATTATCCCATTTCGGCGGGTTGTGAATGGTCCGCCCGCCGAACACCACCGCCTGGTTGGTGAGCTTGCGGTTGCAGATGGCGATGAAGCCGAGGTCGTTCAGCTCCGCCTCGCGGCGGTCCGGGATCATCACCTGGGTCGGAATCTTCATCGCCTGTTCGCCGGCCGCCGTAGTGAAGGTATAGACCGGCAGGTTCTCGATCAGCCCGCCGCCCTGCTCGCCCCGGATCGCGGCCAGCCAGTTGTAGGTGTAGAAGGCGTTGGTGATCAGCGCCCCCTCGTAATAGGCGGGGTTGCCCCACAGGAAATACTTGTCGCTGCGCTGGTCGGCGCCCGCCCCCAGCGTCTCCTCGAAACCCTCGAACCCGTCCGCTGGATTGTTCACCGCGTCATAGGGCGAGCGCAGCAGCACCTGCGGCAGCACCAGCGAGACGTAGCGCGAGTCGGTGAAGGAGCGCAGCGAGTTGTAGTCGAGATAATCCAGCCCGCCGAAAATCTTGCTGAGCGAGTTCGGCTTGTTCAGGTCGGTGAAGCTGGTCAGCCCGAACATGTGCGGCGAGGCCGCGCCCACGAACGGACAGTGCGACGCGGCGGCGATCTGCGCCATGCGCTCCAGCGCATCGACATCCGGCTTGGCGGCGGAGAAGGCGGCGAAATCGCCGATCATCACGCCATAGGGCTTGCCGCCCAGCGTGCCGTATTCCTGCGTATAGACTTTCTTGAACAGCGCCGTCTGATCCCAGTCGGTCGCCTTCTTGAAGTCGGCCTTCACCTCGTCATAGCTGCAGTCCAGCACGCGCAGGATGAGATCCTGGTTGGTGTGGGTGCTCATGACCAGATAGGCGAGGCCGCGCCAGTGCGCCTCCAGCGCCTGGTAGTCCGGGTCGTGCAGGATCTGGTTCACCTGGTCGGAGACCTGGCCGGTCAGCCGGTCGATACTGGCCGCCGCGAAGGCCATCGGCTCGTCCAGCGCGATGGCCGCCTTCTGCCCGGCGACGAATTTCTGCCCCTCGGCATAGATCTGCTGCTTCAGCGCGTATTTCGCCTCGGCCTCGGCCTTTTCCTCCGGCGTCGCCGCGTCAGGGATGGTCGGCGCGGTCGGCGCCTGCGTCATCCCCCAGGCCGCCGCCAGATAGGGGTGCATCTGATAGGTGGCGAGGTCCGCCTGATACTTCTTCAACGCGGTCTGGTAGGTCTCCTTGTCCGCGGCGCTGGCATCGTCGGCAATCGGCGCAGGCGGCGTCGGTTCGGCCGGGGCCGCACCGGGATCGGCGGCGGGCGGATAGACCAGCAGCGCCTGCCCGATCAAGGCGGCCAGCATATCGAGGCCGGTCAGCATCTGGTCGGGCGTCTGGGCCAGCGCCAGATTGCCGGTGGTGAAGGCCGGCTGGAGGTCGGTGGGAAGCGACTGGATCGGTGTCGTCATAGTATCACCTTCAGGCTGGTGGCGGCGTCACAGCGGGACGCTCCTGCACGCATTACGGGTATGAGGAGGACAGCCGTTTAAGACGGCGGCGGCAGCGCCTTCTGGTCGGCAGCAACCTCGGCCTCGTACTGGCTGCGCTGTTGCAGCACCTCGGTCAGCAGCGCGGTCAGGCTGGCGTTGATCTTCGCCGGGTCGGTCTCCGGCTTGTTGTCATCGCCGGCCGGCTGCAGGATCGCCATCACCGTCTGCTGGAAGGCGCTGTTGCCGTCGAGCCGCGCCTGCAACCCCATCAGCGCGCGCCGGTCGGCAAACAGCGGGGCAATGCCCTCGGCGCGCGCAGCGATGGCGCCGGGGCCGAAATCGTCCATTGTCTGGAAGGTCAGCGTATCGCCCGCATCGTCGCCGTTCTGGTCGGTCCAGACCGCCTTCACGCTGGGGCCGATGCGGCCCATGAACTGGGCGAAACTGTCATTGTCGAGCTGGATGAAGTCGCGCTCCGCATAGGGCACGGCGCGTTCCGTCTGCCCGGCGAGGTCGGCCATGATGCCGGCCACGAAGGGCAGCGAGACCGCCAGCGTGGCGCCCTTGGTATAGACCTCGTAGGTGATCTGCACGCGCGGCGGATTGTCTTTGGCGATCAGCTTCTGCGCGCTGGTCTTGGTATCGACGAGAAACATGCGGGCACCCTCCCTGGCATCATATTTCCGGGCGCGCGGAGAAGAGCATCCGCACAGCCATTCACAACCAAAGCGTGTGCGTTCATTAAGCGCATAAGTTTTTTATCATGCAATCTTAAATTGCATGCGTATGCGAAATTTCACGGGAGGGGAGTTTGCCTCTCATCCTTCGTCATGGTCGGACTTGATCCGACCATCTAGCGAACGGTGCCGTCTCTCTGGACCCTCGGGTCAAGCCCGAGGGTGACGAATGGAGAGGTAGAGAAGAAGGCGCGAAAAGCAGCGAAGCCGGCGCAACACACACTGCCCGTCATTCCCGGCCTTGTGCCGGGAATCCAGGGTGCAGCCTACTCGGGCAGGCATCCAGAAAGCGGAAGCCTGGACCCCCGCAATAAATGCGGGGGTGACGGCAGGAGTGGGGGAGAGGCTGTATCCTCACACGTTCAGCAGCAGGAATTCGCGTTCCCACGCGCTGATGACCTGCTGATAAGCGTCGTATTCCCATTCCTTCACGGCGCAGAGCACATCCACGAAGCGGTCGCCGAGCACGGCGCGCAGCTCCTTGGAGCGGTAGAGCCCGCCCAGCGCATCCTGCAGATGGCCGGGCAGCGCGCGGCTCATGCCATAGGCATCGCCCTCCACCGGGGCGGTCGCCTCCAGCCCTTCCTCGATGCCGAGATAGCCCGCCGCCAGCGTCGCCGCGATGGCGAGGTAGGGGTTGGCGTCGGCACCCGCCACGCGGTTCTCCACGCGCCGGGACTTCGGGCCGGTGACCGGCACGCGCAGGCCGGTGGTGCGGTTGTCGCGCCCCCAATGCACATTCTGCGGAGCGGAGAAATGCGGGCCGAAGCGGCGGTAGGAATTCACATAGGGCGCCATCAGCGGCATGGCGCGCGGCAGGTAGCGCTGCAGGCCGGCGATGAAGGCCAGGAAATCCTCGCTGTCCTCGCCATTCGGCTTCGAGAAGATGTTCTGCCCGCTCTTCCCGTCCACCACGCTGACATGCACATGCATGGAGCTGCCGGGCTGGCCCTGCATCGGCTTCGACATGAAGGTGGCGTAGATATTGTGGCGCAGCGCGGTCTGCCGCAGCGTGCGCTTGAACAGGAACACCTGGTCGGCCAGCGCGAGCGGCTCGCCATGGTTGAAGTTGATCTCCATCTGAGCAGCACCCGATTCGTGGCTCAGCGTATCGACGTCGATCTGCTGCTGCTCGCAGAAATCATAGACTTCCTCGAACACCGGATCGAACTCGTTCACCGCGTCGATGCCGAAGGACTGCCGCGCCGTCTCGGCCCGGCCGGAGCGGCCGACCGGCGGCTCCAGCGGATAGTCCGGGTCGGTGTTCGGCTTCACCAGGAAGAACTCGACCTCCGGCGCCACCACCGGCTGCCAGCCCTTATCCTCATAGAGCTTCAGCACCTGCTTCAGCACCTGGCGGCTGGCGATATCGACCGGGCGGCCATCGGCGTAATAGCAGTCATTGATGATCTGAGCCGTCGGCTCGTCATACCAGGGCACGACGCGCAGCGTGCTGACATCGGGCACCAGATAGATGTCGGAATCGGCCGGGTCGATATCGACCTGATCGGGGAAATCCCCGGTGACGGTCTGCACGAAGATCGATTCCGGCAGGCGCAGGCCGCGCTCCCCCCAGCTTTGCAGGAATTTCTCGGCCGGCAGGATCTTGCCGCGCGGGATGCCCGCCATGTCCGGCACCAGGCATTCGACCTCGTCGATATGCCGTTCGGCGATCCATTCCGCCACCTCGGCGGGAAATTCCTTGCCAATATCGAAGGGGTTGTCGTCGCTCATGATGCCCTGAAAAGCTGTTGCGCCTACCTCTATGGCTACAGGGCGGCAGAAGGCTTGGCAAGCGGAGGCGGTTGTGCCGACAGTTTGGCAAGACGCAAGAGCCCCGGTGCTTCCAGGACCGTCATTCCCGGGCTTGTCCCGGGAATCCAGGGTTCAGCTTACCCGATCGACGATCCAGCGAGCGGAAGCCTGGACCCCCGCAATAAATGCGGGGATGACGGGAGGAGCGACGGCGCGGCCAGCAGATTAGATCAAACACTACGACGACCCTGCTGCGACGCCATTCCCCCTTGCCGGGCGGCCAGCGCAAGGGTATCAGCGGCACATGACCCAGCCGGAAACGCCGCCCACCTGGTATGCCGACACCGTCGCGATGCCGTCCGCACGGCCAGCGCTGGCGGGCGATCTTGATACCGATGTCTGCGTCATCGGCGGCGGGCTGACCGGCGTGTCGGCGTCGCTGAACCTGGCGGAGCGCGGCTACAAGGTGGCGGTGATCGAGCAGCAGCGCATCGGCTGGGGGGCGTCGGGCCGCAATGGCGGGCAGATCTGCACCGCCTATTCATCGGGCATGGGCAAGATCGAATCGGCGCTGGGCAGGGACGATGCGCAGCGTGTCTGGGACATGGCGGAGGAAGCCAAGCGCATCATCATCGAGCGCACCCAGCGCCACGGCATTTCCTGCGACCTCAGCTGGGGCTATCTCTATGCCGCGCTCAGCCGCTACCAGATGGACGGGCTGCGCGCCGAACGCACAGATTGGCTGGAGCGCTATAGCTATGACCAGCCGGTGCGCCTGCTGGAGACGGCGGAGATGCGCGCCACCGTCGCCAGCACGCGCTATCTCGGCGGGCTGCTCGACCCTGGTGCGGGGCATCTGCAGGTCTATGCCTATCTGCTGGGCCTCGCCCGCGCGGCGGAGGAAGCCGGTGCGGTGCTCTATGAAGGAACCAGGGCGCTGTCCGTCACGATGGGTGACCACCCCAGCGTGACCACGGAAAGCGGCACCATCCGCTGCCAGCACCTTGTCATCGCCGCCAACGCCTATCTGGGGAAGCTGGTGCCGCGCCTGCGGCCCTATGTGATGCCGGTCGGCAGCTTCGTCTGCGTGACCGAGCCGATGGACCCGGCCCGGCTGGAGGGGCTGGTGAAGGGCGGTCTCGCGGTCGGCGAGTGCAATCACATCCTGAATTATTTCCGCGCCACATCCGACAACCGGCTGATGTTCGGCGGCGGGGCGAATTATTCCGCCATCGACCCGCCCTCTTTGCGCTTCTATCTGCGCCGCAAGCTGGTGCAGGTGTTCCCGCAGCTGGCCGATATCGAGGTCGCACAGGCCTGGAGCGGCCTGATCGGCATCACCACCAGCCGCATCCCGGATTTCGGGCGGCTGGACGGCAATGTCTATTATGCGCAGGGCTTCTCCGGCCAGGGCGTGGCGCTGTCCGGTCTCGCCGGGCGGCTGATCGCCGAAGCGGTCGCCGGACAGGCGGAGCGGCTGGATATCTTCGGCCGTATCCGCCACATGCCCTTCCCCGGCGGCCCCCTGCGCACGCCGGCGCTGGTGCTGGCGATGTTCTATTTCCGCCTGCTGGATATGATCGGGCGTTAATCTCCCAAACCGTCATTCCCGGGCTTGTCCCGGGAATCCAGGGTTCAGCCTACTCGACCGATGATCCAGCAAGCGGAAGCCTGGACCCCCGCAATAAATGCGGGGGTGACGGGCAGAACTATATCCCCTTTTACGCCACGCTCTTCGAGGCGACCTCGTACACATCCTTGGAGAGTTTCGGCGTTGCCAGCACGCGCTCGATCTCGGCCTTCAGCAGCGCCTGACGCGCCTCGTCGAAGCGCCGCCAGCGCGCGAACGGGCTGAACAGCCGCGCCGCAACCTGCGGGTTCATCGGGTCGAGCGCGATCACCTGATCGGCGATGAAGCGGTAGCCCGAGCCGTCGGCGGCGTGGAAGCGCACCGGATTGCCTGCCGCGAAGGCGCCCAGCAGGGAGCGCACCTTGTTCGGATTCTTCACGCTGAAGGACGGATCGCCCATCAGGGCCTTCACCCGCGCCAGCGTATCCGGGCGCTTCGCCATCGCCTGGATGGAGAACCACTTGTCCATGACCAGCGGGTCATGGCGCCAGCGCTGGTGGAAGGTCGCCAGCGCGCGGTCGCCCGCCGCATCAGTGCTGTCGGACAGGCAGACCAGCGCCGCCACACTGTCGGTCATCACCTCCGCACTGTCGAACTGGGCTTCGGCCAGCGCCAGCCCATCCGCATCCAGCCCTGCCAGATAGCCGAGACACAGATTGCGCAGTGCCCGCTTGCCGATGGCGGCGCCATCCAGCTGAACGCCCGGCACGGCCATCGAATCGTAGGTCGCGCGCAGCTCCGCCTTCAGCTTACCGGCCAGATGGCGGCGCAGATGCTCGCGCGCGGCATGGATGCCATCGACATCGATGGTCCGCATCGCCTCGCCGATATCGCCCTCGCTGGGCAGGGCCAGCGCCTGCGCGCGGAAGGCCGGTGCCGCCTCGCCATCGGTCAGCACGCGGCGGAAGGCGGCGACGAAGCTGTCCGGCACCGCCATCGCGCGGCCATCGGCACGGTCCGCAACCATGCCGAGCAGCAGCTTGCGGGCCAGCGCCTGCCCGGCTTCCCAGCGGTTGAACTCGTCGCTGTCATGCGCCATCAGGAAGGCAAGGTCCTCCTCGCCCTGGCCGGCATCCAGCTTCACCGGGGCGGAGAAGCCGCGGAACAGCGAGGGCACCGGCTCCTCATCGACATCGACAAAGGTGAAGACCTGCCGCGCCGCCGTCACACGCAGCACGCGCTCGGTGCCGTGTGTGGCGTTCTCGCCGTCCAGTTGCAGCGGCAGATCGGCCTTCGAACGCTTGCCGACCAGCCCCATCGCCATCGGCAGCAGCAGCGGCTGCTTGTCCGGCTGGCCGGGCGTCGGCGCGGTCGATTGCTCGATGGTCAGCGTGTAGGTACGGGCGTCGGCATCATAGTGGCCGCTGGCCTTCACCTGCGGCGTGCCGGCCTGCTCGTACCAGCGGCGGAACTGCGACAGGTCGGCGCCATTGGCATCCTCCATGGCAAGGCAGAAATCCTCACAGGTGACCGCATCGCCGTCATGCCGCTGGAAATACAGATCCATGCCCTTGCGGAAGCCTTCGGCCCCCAGCAGCGTGTGGTACATGCGCACCACCTCCGCCCCCTTCTCATAGACGGTGGCGGTGTAGAAATTGTTGATCTCGATATAGGAATCGGGCCGTACCGGATGCGCCATCGGCCCCGCATCCTCCGGGAACTGGGCGGCGCGCAGCGCGCGCACATCCTGAATGCGCTTCACCGAGCGCGCATTCATGTCGGCGGAGAATTCCTGGTCGCGGAACACCGTCAGCCCTTCCTTCAGACTGAGCTGGAACCAGTCGCGGCAGGTGACGCGGTTGCCCGTCCAGTTATGGAAGTACTCGTGGGCGATGATGCCCTCGATCAGCTGATAGTCGGTGTCGGTCGCGGTGTCGGGCTTCGCCAGCACATATTTGACGTTGAAGATGTTGAGGCCCTTATTCTCCATCGCGCCCATATTGAAGTCGCCGACCGCGACGATCATGAAGATGTCGAGGTCGTATTCCAGCCCGAACACCTCCTCGTCCCAGCGCATGGACCGCTTCAGCGAGTCCATGGCATGGGCGCATTTGTCCTCGTTGCCCTGCTCGACATAGATGCGAAGGTCCACCGTCCGCCCCGATGCGGTGACGAACTTGTCCGTCACCGGCACCAGATTGCCGGCGACCAGCGCGAACAGATAGGCCGGCTTGCGGAACGGGTCTTCCCATTTCGCCCAGTGGCGCCCGCCGGGAAGGTCGCCCGCTCCCACCGGATTGCCGTTCGACAGCAGCACCGGGCAGGACCCTTTGTCCGCCTCGATGGTGGTGGTGAACAGCGCCATATTGTCCGGCCGGTCCACGAAATAGGTGATGCGGCGGAAACCCTCCGGCTCGCACTGGGTGCAGTACATGGAACCGGAGCGGTAGAGCCCTTCCAGCGCCGTATTGGTTTCCGGGTGGATGCGGGTGCGGATCTCGACCGTGGCACGGTCGCCCACCTCCTCCACGGTCATGCGCTCCTCGCCGACCGTGTATTTGCAGGGCGGCACATCCTCGCCGTCGATCTTCAGATAGATCAGCTCCTGATTCTGCCCGTCCAGCACCAGCGGCGCGTATTTGTCACGCCCAGGCCGGCCGATCACCGACAGCGTCGAGGTCACGATGGTCTCGCCCTCGCGGATATCGACATGCAGGTCGATGCGGTCCACCCGGAAGTCCGGCGGCGTGTAATCCTCGCGGCGGATCACCTGCGGCGCCGAATGCACCGGGGTCTGGTCGAGGCGCTCCATCATGGTCTCCGAGATTCCGGAAAGGGCAAAGAATTCAGATAGGCGTTAATCTAGCCGAATACGAGATCGACGATACGCCGGGCACGGTGTTCATAGCCATGTTCAGCCTCGGCGCGGCGTTGGGCATTGGCGCCAAGCCGCAGGCTGAGGTCACGATCCTTCAGCAACCTGTCCCATTGCGCGGCGAAATCCTCGGCATCGTCAGCCAGCAGGATTTCCGCCTCCGGTTCGAAATAATCGAGGATTTCCAGCCCCTCCACCAGCATGATCTGCGCGGCACCGGCGAAGGCGGCCTCGAAGGTGCGCGGTCCCGGAGTCGAGGGCCGGATGGCGAAGCGCCGGTTGGCGAGGCTCTCGTCGCGCCCGACATTGGCGACCGCCAGCGACGCGGCATAGAGGTCGGGCAGCGCCGCCCCCGGCAGGCGCATGGCTGTCACGCCTGCGATGGCATCACGCTCCCAGCCGCTGCCGACGACGGTCATCGCAGCCCCCAGCACCTGGGCATGATGGGCGAGATCACCGAACAGCCGGGCGCGGTTGGCAAAGCGGTGGCCGCAGAAGAACAGGTCCGGCCCGGCCCGGCGCTCGACCGGCCGCCAGTGCGCGGCGCGACTGCCGGCCAGCGGCAGATGATACACGGCGAGGTTCGGCGGGTAGAAATCGAGGCTCGCCCGGTCATTAGTGAAGATGGCATCCGCCATGCCGTAGATGCGGGCATTCATGTCAAACTCGTAGGGATCGTCATGCAGCCAGAAGGCCAGCTTGCCGCCGGTCCGCCGCATCTCTTCCGCCAGCGGGCCGAAATCGCTGCTGTCCAGCATGATGGAGCCGAAGACCAGCGCCAGATCGGGCTTCAGCGCGCGCGCCTGGCGCAAGCCATCTTCATAGGAGGACACAGTGACCGTCGCCCCGGGAAAGGCCGTGCGGAAGCCGTCGCCGACATGGCTGCGCAAGGTCGCATTGCTGTTCAGCGCGTCCGGCGTGCCGCTGACAATCAGGATTTTCAGGGCGTCGTGCTTCATGCCATGCGCATCCGGTGCAGGATCGCCCGCAGCTTGTGCCGCGCCAGGCGCAGCGCAAGGCCAACCCCGTCGGTGCGGGCGACCACGATGAAGCGGCGGACCAGGAAGCCGATGCCCTGTCCGCTGGTCAGGAAGGAGAGGCCGCCGCGCCGTGTCCAGAACGGGCTGTCGAGGAACTGGCCGAACTCCTGCAGCGACAGCAGCCGGCGGGTATCGAGCGTCGCACCCGGCACCAGCGCCAACCCGGCATAGATGTCCTCCAGCCCGCTGACGAAGCCATACCCATCAATGCCCGGCGTTGCCGGCAGCTGCGCGCACATCCCGTCCAGCCGGCCCCGATCTGCCATCAGCGACAGCAGGATATCGGCAACCGCCTTGCCGTCACCGACCGGCACCAGGAAGCCGTTCTCGCCGTCGCGCACCCGCTCCGCCGGCGCGCCAATAGCGGTGACGATAGGCACAAGGCCGGCGGCCTGCGCCTCCGACAGGGTGATGCCATAGGTCTCCGGCCAGGTGGACAGGAACAGCATCACATCGCATTCGGCCAGCGCCGCCGGCACCGCGCCGCCATTGAACGGACCGTGCAGCACGACATTTTTGCCGGCATGGGTTTCCAGCGGCTTCTGATAGTCTGGATCGATCCGTCCGAAAATGTGGAACTGCACCGGCTGGCCAAGGCAGCGTGCGATGGCGTCCAGGATGGCGTCGCCCCCCTTATGCCGCGCGAAATTGCCGAGATGCGCCACCTTCAGCGGCCCGCCTTCGTTCCGCGCTGCCGGCTCGACCCGGTTGACCGGCGGCAACAGCAGCCGGGTGCGTGCCTCAGTCTCCGGGTAGAGGAGATGCAACAAGCGAGCGCTCGCCTCCGACCCGGCCAGCATGATATCGATGGCCGACAGGCTCTCGCGCCAGAACCGCCGCCGCCGCGCCTGGCTGTCGGGATCGACCCTCTGGGTCAGGGCCAGGCTGATATCCCGGACACCCTCCGGCAGGTTTTCGATGTCGCAATAGCGCCCGCCGGAATCCAGCAGGTTAAAGCGCTCGCACAGAGGGTAGTAATCGTGCAGCGAATAGAGCGTGCTAGCCCCCATCGCCTTCGCCACCAGCGGCAGTGAGGGGACGAAGCCCAGCAGATGATTGAAATGCACGGCGGCGAAGCCGTATTCCGCCAGCAGCTTCTGGAAGGCGATCTCCAACTCCGGGTGGGTCAGCAGATCGGGATGGCTGGGCCGCGCCAGCCGGATCGTCTGGCGCAGGCGCATATCGCCGTCATAGAGCAGGAAGCCGCGCCCGTCCGGCTTGCGCGTATCGGGCACCAATATCCAGGGCTCCACCGCGCCGATGTGCTGGCGGATTGCCTCCAGATAGGTCTCCGCCCCGCCGAAGCGACCATGCTGGACGACATTGTGGGTGACGAACAGCACCCGCGGCTTGCCCTCGCTCACCGGCAGGGGTTTCGCTGGCAGGTCCGCCGCCCGGTCGAGAATCGTCGCCACCCGGTTGGCATAGAGGTGGTTTTCCGCCACATGCGCCTGCGCCGCCCGCGCGATGGCCAGCCGCCTGTCGTCATCCGCCAGCGCCGCGTCGATCTGCGCCAGGCATTCCTCCATCGTGCGGAAGCCGAGATAATGCGCGCCCTCCTCGAACAGGCCGGACGCCGCCTTCGTGGTCTCCGCATCGACGATCTGGCAGGAGCCGGCCAGTGCCACCTCGAAGAAGCGCGGCCCCGGCGTGTCGCTGGCAGCCTCCGGATCGGCGTCGGAGGTGGAGAATTTGCGCGGCAGGGTCAGGGTCAGCTTCGCGGCGTTCGCCAGCCGGCAGAAATCGCGGATCGACACGCCCGGCGTGAAGCTGAACCCGTCACGCAGATCGCCCAGATGCGGGTCCAGCGCGTCATTCGTCACCAGCACGAACTTGCAGCGCAGATCCGGCCGGTGCTGCTTCAGCGCGCGCAGGAATTTCAGCCGGTTCGGCCAGGCCGTGCCGGCGAAGAAGATGTCGTAGCGCGGCGGCGTCCCGCATATCTCGAACCGGTGCCGCACCGGATCGGCGGCCAGCGGCAGATGGATGCCGCGCCCGTCATAGAATTCCGCGCTCGACCCGTCATTGGTAAAGATCAGGTCGAACTTACGGGCCAGCGGCAGATTCACGCCGCGCTCATAGGGGTCCTCGGTGAACCAGACCAGGCTGCGCGGGACCAGCTGCAGCAGCCGGTCAATAACCGGGTTGCGCGCCTCCTCCCCGTCGAAGGCGAACAGCAGGTCGAATGGCGTTGCCTGCGCCAGCGGCACAGCGTCGGCATATTCCGCCCACACCGCCTCAGCGACGCGCGGATCGGCGGCCAGCGCCTCGAACACGGCGCGGGCGATATAGCGGTTGGGATTGAAGGGCTTGGTGTCGATGAACAGGACGCGCATGGTTCTGGCGCTCTATCTCCTGCCGGTCAGACGCTTCGCCATTCGGATGGCCCAGCGCAGCGGCGCCGTTACCTGCCAGCTGGTCGAGCGATGGACAGCTTCGAGACGCTGGTTCAGGTCCTGCGCCAGGGTTTCCATGGTCTGCTGGCGCTGCTGACTCTGCTGCAGGGCGATCTCCGCCGCCTGCGCCTTGTTCCGAGCCTCGTCGATGATCAGCCGCAGCGCCGGGGCGGCACGGGCCTCGATCAGGCTGCCCGGCGCGGACGCATGGATTTCGTCACGCACCGCCGTCCCGAAATTCACCAGAAAGCCAAGGCCAACGCGCCCCTTTTCCAGATCCTCGCGCAGCAGCTGATTGCGGATCGCCGCGTCGTAACTGGCATGGCTCAGTGCGCCGCCAAGCACGCTGTTGGCGTACCCGCCCTCCGCCGCCGCCACGCGATGGTGCCAGAAGGCCAGCTTCTCCGGCAGGACCGCGATATCATGGTCGCGCAGGAAGCGCAGATTGAAGTCCCAGTCGCCCAGCACCGGCAGCTCCTCGCGGAAAGGTCCGGCGGCTTCCAGCGCCGCCCGCTGGAACAGGAACGAGATCGGCGGGAACAGGTTGCGCACCGCCATCTGCGCCAGCGGCACGGCCAGCAAGCTGGCGTTAAAATCCTCCCGGCGCTGTTCCTTGACGCTCTCGCTCTCAATGGCCTCGTGCACGAGCACGCTGTGGCAGATGGCACCGGCGACCGGCGGCTGGCTGGCCTCCAGCAGCGCCGTCATCTTTTCCAGAAAGGCCGGATCCCAGCTGTCGTCATCGTCATGGATCACGAGATAGCGGCTGGCGCTGGCGGCGATCCCCCTGTTGGAGGCCGCCTCCATCCCCAATGACTGCGGATTGTCCACCCGCACCAGCCGCCCGGCATAGCGCTCGGCATGCGGCGCCACCACCTGCTCCACCGCCGCCGGGTCACCACCATCATTCACGATGACATGCACCCAGTCGGCATAGGTCTGGCCCAGCACGCTCTCCACCGCGCGGCGCAGCAGCAGCGGGCGGTCCTTGGTCCGCGTGATGATGGCGACAGCGGTTTCAGGCATGGGCAAAGGTTTCTTCCGGCGCGGCGAAATCGTCTGGCACACTGTTCCGGCGGCCCCTTCCCGTCAAGTCGGCAGGGGTACCGGGCTCCGTGCTGTGCTAAAGGGAAACGCCGAAGAGAACAAGACGGGAGCCATCGTGGCGCACACCAAACAGCGTATCCTGATTGCCGGCGGCGCCGGCTATATCGGCAGCCAGATGGCGCTGATGCTGGCAGAGGCCGGACATGATGTCGTGGTCCTCGACAATCTCGTCAGTGGCCATGCGGATGCAGTCGCGGTCAGCGGCGCGCGGCTGGTCACCGGCGATATCGGCGATGCGGCACTGGTCGGCTGGCTGCTGGATGAGGTGCGGCCCGATGCCGTGCTGCACTTCGCGGCCCTCATCGAAGCCGGCCAGTCTGTGCAAGAGTCGGAGCGCTATCTGGAGAATAATCACCGGCGCACGCTGGTCTTCCTCGACGCGCTGACCGCGCGCAACGTGCCGCCGCCGCTGGTGTTCTCCTCCACCGCCGCCATCTATGGCGAACCGCAGACGGTGCCGATCCCGGAAGATCATCCGGCAAAACCGATCAATCCCTATGGCCAGTCGAAGCTGCTGGTCGAGCAGGCGCTAGCAACACGGGCGGAGAGCCACGGGCTGCGCTGGGCGGCGCTGCGCTATTTCAATGCTGCCGGTGCCGATCCCGAGGCGCGGCTGGGCGAGCGCCACGAGCCGGAGACCCATCTGATCCCGCTGGCGCTGCATACGATTTTAGGTAAGCGCGCGGAGATGCTGGTAAACGGCAAAGACTACGACACGCCGGACGGGACCTGCATCCGCGATTATGTGCATGTGACGGACCTGTGCCGGGCGCATCTGCTGGCGCTGGAACACCTGCGCGAGGGCGGCGAATCGGGCGCCTTCAATCTGGGCGGTGGCGAAGGCCGCTCCGTGCTTGAAGTGCTGCGGACAGTGGAGCGGGTCACCGATAAGGCGCTGCCGGTCCGTCACGGTCCGCGCCGGCCGGGCGACCCGGCCCGGCTGGTCGCCGATATCGGCAAGGCAAAGCGCGTGCTTGGCTGGGAACCGGCGCTGAGCGACCTAGATACCATCGTCGAGCATGCCTGGGCGTGGGAGAAGAAGCGGCCGGGCTGACGTAAGGTCACAAGAAGCCAGCGCCATGCCCGTTCTTCCCATCCTGTCCTATCTGCTGCTGGCCCTCGGCCTCTCCTGGCTGGTGGCACTGCCCTTCCGCCTGCCGACCGAATGGCCAACGCATCTGGTGGCGTTTTCGGTCGAGGCGTTGATCGTGCTGGCTGCCCTCGCCCTGGTGCCGGCACTGCAAAGCCGGCGTGTACGGCATCTTGTGGCCGCGCTGGTGGCGCTGACTGCCATGCTGGCGCTGGGCGACCTGATGATCCGGCTGGCGCTGAACCGCCCCCTGAACCTGACTCTCGACCTGCCGCTGGTCCGCGCGCTCTACGATCTGGCAACCGGTACCTTCGGCCTGTGGGGCGGACTTGCGCTGCTGGCCGGGCTGGGTCTGATCCCACTGGCGGCCTATGGGCTGACAATGCTGGCCACCCGCAGCGTGCAGCGGATGGCCCGGCATCCTGGCGTGCGCGCCGCGGCGCTGCTGCTGGCGCTGACCGGCGGCACCGCACAAATCCTGCAAGCCGAAAAGCCGGAGTATTTCGGCACCTACTGGCCGGCCTCGACCAGCGCCGGCGTGACTCTGGCGAGCCAGTGGACGCAATTCCGGACGTTGCGCACCGTCGAGCCGGCCTTCCGCGCCGCCGAGGCCGAGGACAACCTGCGCGATATTCCGCAGGGCCGGCTGCTGAGCGGGCTGAAAGGCGCGGATATCGTGCTGGCCTTCATCGAATCCTATGGCGAAAGCGCACTGACCGATCCGCTCTACACGCCACGCATCGGTGCAAGGCTGGAGCACTTTGCCGCCACGGCGGAGACCGCCGGCCTGCATACCGCATCCGGCTGGCTGGTCTCCAGCATCACCGGCGGACAATCCTGGCTGGCGCATGCCTCCGTGCTGTCCGGCCTCACCATCGACAGCCAGCAGCGCTACGACCTTTTGACCACCGGCAGCCGCCGCACGCTGGAGCGCTATTTCGCGAAGGCCGGCTATCGCACCGTCGCCTTTGAGCCCGCCATCACCCGGCCCTGGCCGGCCGGCGACTTCTTCGGTTTCGACGCGACGCTGTCCGCCGCCGACATGGGATACCGGGGGCCGGCCTTCGGCTGGAAGACCATGCCGGACCAGTTCACGCTGCACCGGTTCGAGCAGACAGAACGCCGCCTGCCGGCAGGGGAACGACCGCCGGTCTTCGCCAAATTCTCGCTGATCGACAGCCACGCCCCCTTCGCGCCGCTGGCGCCGCTGGTTGCGGGCTGGGAGCGGCTGGGCGACGGCGCGCTGTTCCACGACCTGCCACCGGAGGGCGGGGAGCCGGACTCGCTCTGGCAGGATACCGGCCGCCTGCGCCAGGCCTATGCGGCATCGCTGGACCGCGCGCTGCAGGTGCTGCAATCCTATGCCGCGCGCCATGTCGATGACCGCACACTGCTGATCCTGCTGGGCGACCACCAGCCGCCGGGCATCATCGCCGGCGACACGGAGTCGCAGGCCGTGCCAATCCATGTGCTGAGCGGCGATCCCGCCCTGCTGGCCCCCTTCCTCGACTGGGGGTTCCGGCCAGGCATGACACCCGCCCCCGACCAGCCGCGGCCGCCGATGGCCGCGTTCCGCGATTTCCTGGTGCAGGGCTTCAGCCCGCAGGACGACCGGCGGATCGCCCGCAGCGGCGCGGCGGCGGTCGAACTGGACGGCGCCCGGCAATCCCATTAGAAATAGCAATATTCCTGCAAACTATTGGCGTCGCCGACGACATCGTGTCCGCCGCAAGTGCCCTGCCTCCCCTGCCTGCCTCGCCCGCAATCCGTCCGGCGACGGCGGCGGATATCGACGGTTTGCTGGAGCTTGAAGCGCACAGTTTCGAGACCGACCGGCTGACCCGTCGGAACTTCCAGTATCTGCTGACCCGCGCCCATGCCGCCTGCCTGCTGGCGGAAGACAAACAGGGCAATCTGCTGGGCTATGTGCTGGCGCTGTTCCGGCGCGGCACCTCGCTGGCGCGGATCTATTCTCTGGCGGTGTCGGCAAAGGCACGCGGCCAGGGCATCGGTCAGGCGCTGCTGGCCGCTGCGGAACGCGCCGCCATCGAGGAACATGCCTGGCTGATGCGGCTTGAGGTGCGGCCCGACAACCAGTCGGCGATCCGGCTGTACGAAGCCGCGGGCTACCGCCCCTTCGGGCGCTATCTCGACTATTACGAGGATCACAGCGAGGCTGTGCGCTACCAGAAGCGGCTGCGTCCCGACGTGGTGCCGCCGGAAACCCGCGTGCCCTATTACAGCCAGACCACGGATTTCACCTGCGGGCCGGCGGCGCTGATGATGGCGATGAAGGCGCTGGACCCGGAAACCGAGCTGGGACAGCGGCTGGAAATCCAGCTCTGGCGCGAGGCGACCTCGATCTTCATGTCGTCTGGCCATGGCGGCTGCGGCCCCTATGGCATCGCGCTGGCGGCCTGGCGGCGGGGGTTCGCGGTCGATCTCTATGTCAGCGGCGAGGCGCCCTTCTTCCTGGACACGGTGCGCAGCGCGGAAAAGAAGCGCGTCATCCAGCTGGTCTCCGACGAGTTCACCGAACAGATGGCGGAAACCGACATTGCCGTGCATAACCATGCGCTGACGCTGGACGAGATGACGGTGGCGCTGGAACAGGGCGCGCTGCCCATCGTTCTGATCAGTCTTTACCGCATGTATCGCGAAAATGTGCCGCACTGGATCGTGGTTCATGCGCAGGACGAGCGCTTCGTCTATGCCCACGATCCGCTGGTCGATCCCGACTATCTGGATCTGATGTCCGACAAGGCCAACATGCCGATACCGAAAAGCGAGTTCGAGACAATGGCACGCTACGGCCGCAACAACCTGCGTGCCGCCATCGTGCTGAAGCCACGGGAGCGAACAGGGTCATGAGCGACTGGGTCATTGTCGTTGACCGCCGGGCCGACTTCACCGGCATGGAGGAGGACCGGGCGATCCTGCGCACGCGCGAATATATCGCGCCACCGCAGAACCTGAAGCTGCAGCACCCCAAGATCATCAATTTGTCGCGCAGCTATGCCTATCTCTCCCAGGGCTATTACTGCTCGCTGCTGGCCGAGGCGCGCAGCCACCGCGTGCTGCCCACGGTCGATACCATCCTGCAGCTGCGCCAGCGCAGCCTCTATTCCGGCGAGATCGCCGACCTGGAGGAGGAGCTGAACCGCCGGGTGAAGCGGCTGGTCAGCCCGCCCACCGAATCCTTCCGGCTGCGCATCGCCTTCGGCTATCCCTATGACAGCCGCTTCCAGGCCTTCGCCCGGCATGTGTTCGACCGCTTCCGCTGCCCGCTGCTGGAAGTCACGGTGCGGCATGGCGAATGGCTGAAGATCACCGGCATCAGCGCGCTCGGCATCGACGATCTCGATACGGAAGAACACGTCCTGTTCAACTGGGCGCTGGACCAGTACACCCGCGCCGGCTGGCGCCAGCCGAAGACGCGCGCGCCGGCGAAATACACCATGGCAGTGCTCCATAACCCGAAGGAGGAGCTGCCGCCCTCCGACCCGGCCTCGCTGAAGAAGCTGATCCGCGTCGCCGAGGGCATGGGCGTGGATGTGGAGCTGATCGAGAAAAAGGATTATCTGCGCCTCGCCGAGTACGACGCGCTGTTCATCCGCGAGACCACGACCATCGAGAACCATACCTACCGCTTCGCCAAGAAGGCGGAGCTGGAAGGCATGCCGGCCATCGACGACCCGACCTCCATCCTGCGCTGCACCAACAAGGTCTATCTGGCGGAGCTGCTGAAGGCCAACAAGGTGCCGACGCCGAAGACCGTGGTGGTCAACGCCATGAAGAGCCTGGAGGAACTGGAGGGCGAACTGCCCTACCCGATGGTGCTGAAGATCCCCGACGGGGCCTTCAGCCGGGGCGTGCACAAGGTCGGCGACCGGGCCGAGCTGAAGAAGATGACCCGTGAGTTGCTGGAGGAATCCGACCTCATCCTGGCGCAGGAATTCATGCCGACCGATTATGACTGGCGGGTCGGCGTGCTGGATGGCGAACCGCTGTTCGTCTGCCAGTATCTGATGGCCAAGAAGCATTGGCAGATCGTGAAGCATAATGCCGACGGGCCGGCCACCCATGGCGGCTTCAAGAGCTTCGCCGTGGAGCAGGCGCCGCCGGAAGTGGTGGAGGTCGCGGTGAAGGCCGCGCGCCTCATCGGCAACGGGCTCTATGGCGTGGACCTGAAGCAGAACGAGCGGGGCGTCTTCGTCATCGAGATCAACGACAACCCCAACCTCGACACCGGAGTCGAGGATGCGGCACTGAAGGACGAGCTGTGGAAGCGCCTGGTGCGCTGGTTCCTGAAACGGCTGGAGGCTTAATCTTGCTCCCTCTCCCCTTGCGGGAGAGGGTTAGGAAGACATCTCCACCGCCATTGATCGCGCGGACGGACGGGCGCATATAGTCGCGCAACATTATTCCCCTGACGCAACCGGGACATGGCCATGACCGACACCGCCTCCACCGACAGCCGCGCCGCGGACATCCAGCACGCAAGGCAGGTGCTGGAGACCGAAGCGCAGGCGCTGGAGACGCTGGCGCGCCAGCTCGACGGGCCGTTCGGCGCTTCCTTCTGCCAGGCCGCCGATATCCTGTCGGGCATCAAGGGCCGGGTGATCGTCAGCGGCATGGGCAAATCCGGCCATATCGCGCGCAAGCTGGCGGCCACGCTGGCCTCGACCGGCACCACCGCCTACTACATCCATCCCGGCGAGGCGAGCCATGGCGACCTCGGCATGATCGGCACCGAGGATGCGGTGATCGCCTTCTCGAAATCCGGCGACACCTCGGAGCTGGCGGATATCCTGCATTATGCCGCGCGTTTCCGCATTCCGCTGATCGGCGTGACCGAACGCGCCGGCAGCTCGCTGGCCGAGGCGGCGACCGTGCCGCTGGTGCTGCCAGCCTGCCCGGAGGCCTGCCCGATGGGCCTGGCCCCCACCACCTCCACCACGCTGATGCTGGCGCTGGGCGACGCGCTCGCCGTCACGCTGCTGCAGCGCAAGGGCTTCACCGCCGACGATTTCCGTGTCTTCCACCCCGGCGGCAAGCTGGGCAAGCAGCTGCTGAAGGTGAAGGCGCTGATGCGTGGGCTGGACCGGCTGCCGCTGACCGGCCCCGACGCGCCGATGTCCGATGTGCTGCTGGGCATCAGCGCACACGGCACCGGCTGCGCCGGCGTGGTCGATGCCAAAGGCCAGCTGACCGGCATCATCACCGATGGCGATCTGCGCCGCCACATGGCCCCCAGCCTGCTGGGCGAGACGGCGGGCGCGGTGATGACCCGCGACCCCAAGACCATCCGCCCCGACGCGCTCGCCGCCGAGGCGCTGGCGATCATGAACGAGCGCCGTATCACCGGCCTGTTCGTCGTCGGCGAGGATGGCAAGCCGCAGGGCTTCGTGCATATCCACGATCTGCTGCAGGCCGGCGTGGGGTGATTGGCGGAAAGTTCAGGTAGAAATTTCTTCCCTCTCCCCTTGCGGGAGAGGGTTGCGCAGCCTTAATCGCGAAGCGATTTAGGCGAAGCTGGGTGAGGGGTAACCGCACTGGCGGAGCCACCCCCTCACCCGGTTCGCTGGCGCTCACCACCCTCTCCCGCAAGGGGAGAGGGTTTGGGGCTTAGGTTGGCTTAGGGCAGCAATCTACCCTAAGCAGGGGAGAGGGTTTCCTTACCGCCCCTACTCGAACGGGTCGATGAGCCGGTCGGTGGCGCGGCGTTCGGCCTTGGTCGGGCGGCCGGCCCCGCGCTCGCGCGCGGCGGGGGATTGTTCCTCCGGCGGGGTTGGCGGCTTCGCTTCCGGCGGTGCAAGGTCGGCATAGAGCGTGCGCGCCTCGGTGGCCGGGCCGCGCCTTGTGCCCAGTGCCGCCACCTCGATCACCCGCACATGCGGGCCCAGCGGGAAGGTCAGCACATCGCCGACGCGCAGCATCTGGTTCGCCTTGGCGACCGGCTTGCCGCCCAGCTTCACCTTGCCGGTCTCGCACAGCTTCGCGGCCAGGGTGCGGCTCTTGCAGAAGCGCGCAAACCACAGCCATTTGTCGAGGCGGATGGTCTCGCCGGTCATTTCCGCAACAGATCCTTCAGCACCGCGAAGGGGCTGTCGAAGGCCTGCGGGCGCTTCGCGGCAGCGGACTGCCTGGGTGCGGGCTTCGGTTGACGACGCCGGTCCGGCCTGTCCTGCCGTTCATTTTTCTCCTCTGGAACGCTCTTCTTCTCTGCGCGGCCCCTGCCCTTCCGGGCGCGCTTTTCCTCCGGCTGGCCCTGTTCGGGGCTCGTCGCCTGCTGATTGACCGCTTGTTCCGCCGCCTTCGCGCGCGGCTTGCGCTTCGGCCTATTCTTGGCTCCGCCCTTGGGACGATGTTGCGCCTTGCGGAAGACGACCGTGATCGTACCATCCTCCGCCTTCTGCTCGACCGTGCGATAGCCGAGTGCCGCCAGCAGCGCCGGCAGTTCCTCCGCCGTGCAGCCGGCCAGCGACATGATCTCAGCCGAGGGTAGAAAGCTGCCCTCCCCCGCGCGTAGCAGACGGCGGGCGGTGGCGGCGATGCGTTCGGCCATGTCGAGGCGTAGCAGGCGCGGACCCACGGCGATATAGCCGATGGCCGGCACGAAGCCTTCCGGCGCTTCCAGCTCCTCCGCCGGAACGGAGACACGGCCGGGGGGCGGCGGATGCGGGATCGGCCGCGCCTGTTCATGCACCGACCAGAGCACGGCGCGCAGCGCCACCGCCTTCGGCTTCAACAATGCTGGAAAGAACATCGATTCGGTGCCGAAGCGCACGCCGAGCCGGGCCAGCGCCTTGCGGTCCGCCTCCTGCAGCAGCTTTAGTACCGGCGCCAGCGGTGCTGCAGGCAGGCTGCCCAGCCCCTCGCCCAGCTGGAAGACAATGCCGCGCGCCGTGCCGGACAGGCTGTCCTCCGCCAGCGCCTTGGCCAGCGGGCCCAGCGCGTCGCCGATGGTCGCGGCCAGCCAGGCGGACAGCCGCGCCTCCACCCGGTCACGCAGTGCGGGCGTCAGCAGATCGTCGCCCAGCGCCTCGACGCGCGGCTTCAGCATGGAATCGCCACGCCGCAGCCGGCCAACCGCCGCCTCGTCGCCCTCCTCCCGCTTCCAGCCGATGCGCCCGTCCGGCATCAGGCGGAAGCCGGTATCGGGCGTTTCCTCCAGCTTGCGGACCAGCGCCGGCATCTCGCCAGCCAGCGCCCGGCGCGCAGCGGTGCGCAGCGCCTTTGCCTCATCGCCCACAGCCTTGTCGTCAACGATGAAGCCCAGCCCTTCCAGACGGCCGATGGCATGGCCTTCCACCAGCACCTCGCCATCGGCGCGCACGGCGGCGACCAGATCGTCCTGATCCTTCAGCCGCTTCACCAGCACGGCGCTGCGCCGGTCCACGAAGCGCTGGGTCAGCCGGTCATGCAGCGCGTCGGACAGCTTCTCCTCGATACCGCGCGCGCGCTCCTGCCAGTACGCCGGATCGTCGATCCAGTCGCCGCGATGGGCGATATAGTTCCAGGTACGGATATGGGCGATGCGCTCCACCAGCGTCTCGATATCGCCCAGCGTGGTATCGATCTGTTCCAGCTGCTTCGCCACCCAGTCCTGCGACAGCTTGCCCTTCTCGCCATCGGTCAGCTGCAGGAAGATGCGGGCCAGCAGCGCCGTGTGATGGTCGGTCAGCAGCTTGCGAAAATCGGGAATCTGACAGATTTCCCACAGCAGCCGCACGGTCGCCGGATTCTGCGCGCGGGCCAGCACCTCCTCATTGCACGACAGGATTTCCAGCGCCGCCATGTCGTCGGCATCGCGCTGGCGCATCAGGAAGGGCTGCGGCGGCCGCTCCTCCAGGCTGCGGCGCAGGCTGCCGACGCTGCGATAGTCGAGCCGGCTGGCCCGCCAGGTCAGCGCCTTCAGCGGCTCGAAGGCATGGGTCTCGATCTGCTCGATCAGCTCTTCCTCGATGCCGGTCACCTCGGCAGTGACGCCGAAGGTGCCGTCGCTCATATGCCGGCCGGCGCGACCGGCAATCTGCGCCAGCTCCGGCGCGGTCAGGCGGCGCGGGCCACGCCCGTCGAACTTGCCCAGCCGCGCGAAGGCGACATGGTCAAGGTCCATGTTGAGGCCCATGCCGATGGCATCGGTCGCCACCAGATAATCGACCTCGCCGGCCTGGTACATCTCCACCTGCGCGTTACGCGCGCGCGGGCTGAGCGCGCCCAGCACCACCGCCGTGCCGCCGCGCTGCCGCCGCACCAGCTCGGCAAGCGAATAGACATCGGCGGCGGAGAAGGCGACCACGGCGGAACGACGCGGCAGCCTTGTGACCTTCTTGTAGCCGGTATAGCTCAGCGTCGAGAAGCGCGGCCGGGTGACGAAATGCGCCTCGGGGATCAGCCGCTTCAGCAACGGGCGGATGGTCTCTGCCCCCAGGAACATGGTCTCGTCCAGCCCGCGCGCGTTCAGCAGCCGGTCGGTGAAGACATGGCCGCGCTCGCGGTCGGCGCAGAGCTGGATTTCATCGACGGCGAGGAAGGAAACCCGCCGGTCCAGCGGCATCGATTCGACGGTGCAGACGAAATAGCGCGCATGCGGCGGGACGATCTTTTCCTCGCCGGTGATCAGCGCCACCTGGTTCGCCCCCCGGATGCGCGCGATACGGTCGTAATTCTCCCGCGCCAGCAGGCGCAGCGGAAAGCCGATCATGCCGGTGGAATGGCCCAGCATGCGTTCGATGGCGAGGTAGGTCTTGCCGGTGTTGGTCGGCCCCAGCACGGCGGTAACGCGCGGACCGCCCTGAGCGGGATGGGAGGTATGCAGGGTCATGATCGGGAGTCTCGGCTGTTCCGGCGCGCACGGCAAGGGCAGTATGGCGAGAAGCCGGGCCGCGACCCTCCACATATGGCCTGCAAGCTGTGTCGTGACAATGCCGCAAACGGTACCTACATAGTCGCCATGAACCGGATCAAGCCCTTCCTCGCCGCCTTAATTCTGCTGGTCGCCGCGCTAGCGCCCGGCGCGTCCTCCGCACAGCAGCGCGCGGTACCGCCCGATGCCCAGACGCTGCGCTATTCCTTCGCGCCGCTGGTGAAGGAGGCCGCCCCCGCGGTGGTCAACATCTTCACCCGCAAGGTGGTACAGCAGCGGATGTCGCCGCTGTTCAACGACCCGTTCTTCCGGCGCTTCTTCGGCGACAGTTTCGGCGCCCCGCGCGAGCGCGTGCAGAATTCGCTGGGCTCCGGCGTCATCGTGCGGCCGGACGGGCTGATCCTCACCAACCACCATGTCATCGACGGCGCCGACGAGATTCGCGTCGTGCTGTCCGACCGGCGCGAATTCCCCGCCAAGCTGGTCTATGACGAGGAGCGCACCGACCTCGCCGTCCTGAAGGTCGAAGCCAATGGCGAGGCGCTGCCGCATCTGGAACTCGGCGACAGCGACCGGGTGGAGGTCGGCGATCTGGTGCTGGCCATCGGCAATCCGTTCGGCGTCGGCCAGACGGTGACCAGCGGCATCGTCTCGGCGGTGGCACGCACCCAGGTCGGCATCACCGACTACAGCTTCTTCATCCAGACCGACGCCGCCATCAACCCCGGCAATTCCGGCGGCGCCCTCATCACGCTGGATGGCCGGCTGGTCGGCGTGAACACCGCCATCTATTCGCGCAACAATGCGGGCTCCGTCGGCATCGGCTTCGCGGTGCCGTCGAACATGGTGCGCACTGTTATCCTGGCCGCCGAGACCGGCAGCGCCGCCCGGCCCTGGATCGGTGCCGGCGGGCAGAGCGTGACGGCGGACCTGGCCAGCGCGCTGGGCCTGCCGCGCCCCGTCGGCGTGCTGATCGGCGAGGTGTATCCCGGCGGACCGGCGGACCGCGCGGGGCTGCGCCAGGGCGATGTTGTCACCCATGTGAACGGCATCGAACTGCAGGACGCGCAGGCGCTGCGTTACCGCATCGCCACGCAGCCGATGGGCGGCACCGCGGAACTGACCGTGCTGCGCAAGGGGCGCGAGACGAAACTCACCTTCGATCTGCAGCCGCCGCCGGAGACACCGCCGCGCGACGAGACCGTGCTGGAGGGCACGCACCCCTTCGCCGGCGCACGGGTCGCCAATTTGAACCCCGCCTATGCGGAAGAACTCGGGCTGGACGGCTTCGCCACCGGCGTCATCGTCTCCGGCGTGGCGCGCGGCTCCCCCGCTGAGCGGCTGTCGCTGCGCGCCGGCGACATCGTGCTGCAGGTGAACGGCCGCAAGATCGGGCTGGTGCGGGAGCTGCAACAGGCGCTGTCCGGCCGCGCCCAGCAATGGCAGCTTTCCATCCGCCGCGGCGACCGCGTGCTGGAAACCACCGTACAGGGGTAGTTGTCAGGAAATCTCCCCTCCCCCGCCATCCACTCCATCCGTCACCCCCGCACTTGTTGCGGGGGTCCAGGCTTCCGCTCGCTAGATCGTCGGTCGAGTAAGCTGAATTCTGGATTCCCCGGACGCCCATGGGGGACAAGCCCGGGAATGACAAAG
Source organism: Oceanibaculum indicum P24 (assembly GCF_000299935.1). Lineage (NCBI taxonomy): Bacteria > Pseudomonadati > Pseudomonadota > Alphaproteobacteria > Rhodospirillales > Oceanibaculaceae > Oceanibaculum > Oceanibaculum indicum. Next base: position 31,189 of record NZ_AMRL01000015.1, read on the forward strand.
GAGGGAACGCCCATTCCCCCACGCACCGGGCCGCATTAGAGTAGCCGCCATGTCGCTGTTCGAATCCCAGGCTCCGCGTCCGCTGGCCGACCGTCTGCGCCCCGCCCATATCGGCGAGGTGGTCGGGCAGGACCATCTGCTCAGCCCCGATGCGCCGATCGGGCGGATGCTGGCGGCCGGGCGGCTGGCCTCGATGATCCTGTGGGGCCCGCCGGGCTGCGGCAAGACCACAATCGCCCGGCTTCTGGCCGACCGTACCAGCCTCTATTTCGAGCCGCTGTCCGCCGTGTTCTCCGGCGTCGCCGATCTGCGCAAGGTGTTCGAGTCTGCGAAACACCGCCGGCAGGGCGGCGGCCAGGGCACGCTGCTGTTCGTGGACGAAATCCACCGCTTCAACCGGGCGCAGCAGGACGGCTTCCTGCCCTATGTCGAGGATGGCACGGTGACGCTGGTGGGGGCGACCACCGAGAACCCCTCCTTCGAGCTGAACGCCGCGCTGCTGTCGCGCTGCCAGGTGATGGTGCTGCGCCGGCTGGACGATGCCGCGCTGGAGCTGCTGCTGTCCCGCGCAGAGGCGCTGGAAGGCCGCCCGCTGCCGGTGACGCCGGAGGCGCGCGAGGCGCTGCGCGCCATGGCCGATGGCGATGGCCGGTTCCTGCTGAACCTGGCGGAGGAGGTGTTCACCCTGCACGCGCCGGAGCCGCTGGATGCCGCAAGGCTGGCCGCCACGGTGCAGCGCCGCGCGCCGGTCTATGACAAGGACCGGGAGGGGCACTACAACCTTATCAGCGCCTTGCACAAATCCTTGCGCGGCAGCGATGTGGACGCGGCCCTCTACTGGTTCGCGCGCATGCTGGATGGCGGCGAGGACCCGCTCTATATCGCCCGCCGGCTGATCCGCTTCGCCGTGGAGGATATCGGCCTCGCCGACCCGCAGGCCGTGGTGCAGGCGATGGCTGGCACGGAGACCTATGAACGCCTCGGCAGCCCGGAGGGCGAGCTGGCGCTGGCGCAGGTGGTGATCTACCTGGGCACCGCGCCGAAATCCAACGCCGGCTACAAGGCCTATGGCGCGGCGCGGCGCTCGGCCAAGGAGACCGGCTCGCTGATGCCGCCGATGCATATCCTGAACGCGCCGACGCGGATGATGAAGGATATCGGCTATGGCAAGGGCTACCAGTATGACCATGATGCCGAGGAAGGCTTTTCCGGCCAGAATTATTTCCCCGACGGCATGCCGCGGCAGCGCTTCTACAACCCGCCGGAGCGCGGCTTCGAGCGCGAACTGGTGAAGCGCCTGGATTATTGGGCGAAGCTGCGCGCGAAGCGGCAAAGTGGCGATGCGTGAGCGGCGATGCGTGAGCGGTTCGACTGCTATATCGGCATCGACTGGTCAGGGGCGAAGGGCCGCTACAGCGGCATCGCCCTCGCCGAATGCCGCGCCGACGGACCGGGCCCGCGCCTGATCGCGCCGGAGGACAGCCGCTGGACACGCAGCACGGTCGCAGATTATCTGGGCCGACGCATCGCGGCGGGCGAGCGGCTGCTGGCCGGTTTCGACTTCGCCTTCGGCTTCCCCTGGATCGAAGGCGAGGGCTATCTGGCCGGGCGGACAAAGCACATCACCGACGCCTTCGCCCTGTGGGAACTGATCGAGCAGGCCAGCGCCGAGGCACCGGATTTCCATGCCGGCCCGCTGGTGACGCACCCGGCCTTCGCCCCCTCCTACTGGGTCAGTGGCACGCAGAAACCCGGCTGGCGCAACGACAAGCGTGTGACCGAAACCGCCTGCGGCGAGGCAACCTCCACCTACCCTGAGACCGTGTTCAAGTTGATCGGGGCGAAGCAGGTCGGCAAGGCAGCGCTGGCCGGCATCCGCACGCTGCGGGCCATCCGGCGGGCGGCACCGGCACAGGTCGCGGTCTGGCCGTTCGAGGATGCGGACAAGCCCACTGTGCTGGCAGAAATCTACCCCACCCTGTTCCGACGGCAGGCGCTGGGCAGCACGACCAAGATCAAGGACCGCGCCACGCTGGATACGGCCCTCACCGCACTGGAAAGCGCCCCAGCAGCAGGGGCGCCAGAACGGCTCACCGATCATGAGGGCGATGCGCTGATCTCGGCGGCAGGGCTGCGCTGGCTGGACCGTGCCGGGAAGCTGTTCACGCTGCCGGAAGAGGCAGAACCACAGGCCCGCCGCGAAGGCTGGATCGTAGGCGTTTAGTCAGGGGCGTTTAATCGGGGGCGTCTAACGCCCAAGAAGCCGGTCGAGCCAGGATTTCGGCGCCGTTCCCATCGCCCGGTCGTTCGCTTCCAGCCAGGCCGACAGGTCGCGCTTCAGATAATCCTGCAGGGCAAGAATCTGCGGCCGGTACAGCCGTGCCAGATAGGCATGCAGCGAAGGGCGGATCGGCACGCCCGTCCCCTCATTATAGCGGGCGTTCAGCTTCTCTTCCGGCAGGTCGCGGAAGAAGCCGGGATCGACGCCCAGATGGTCGGCGCAGCCCATCAGCACGGCGCGGGGATCTGCCACCACCTCGTCATAGAGGAACCAGCGCAGCCGCTCCCCCTCGAACTGACGCAACCAGGCCTGCATGCAGGATTTGTAGTCGCCCCTACAGCGCGAGCCGGCGGAATTGAAATGGTCGATGAACCACTGGTCGGAGGCTTCCTCGACTGTCATTTCGGCGCGCGGCACGGCCATCAGCGCGCCGGACCAGGCGCGCTCCACCGGGTTGCGCATCAGGTAGAGCAGCCGGATATCGGGAAATTCGCGCCGCACCTCGGCGATCAGCTCATGCGAGAGGATGGCATAGGCCGGGGTGATCTCCCCCGCCTTGGTGCCTGCCGGCGCCGGGGCAAACTGCGCGCGGTACCAGTCGAGTCCGAGCGCCCGGTCGCGGTCCCAGAAATGCAGCTCCTTCACCGGCGGCAGATAGAGGCCGGGATGCTCGCGCAGCATAAAATAGAGCCAGGTGGAACCGCTCTTCTGCGCACCCAGCCCGAGGAAGGAGAGGCTGCCGCTCATGCTGCCCGCCTGGCCTCGAACAAACGCGTCGCATGCTCGTAGAGCGCGATATCCAGCCGGTTGATCTCCTCCAGCCGGTGGATCGTCGCCGCAGAGAGGTCGGCGCGCGACAGGGCATTCGGCTTGCCGGTATCGGGATTGAAGGCGGACACGTTGCGGCGCGGCGCAGGGCCGTCATACGGCACGCCCAGCCACCGCCCCAGCCAGCGCACCGATTCATCAAAGCGCTCGGCCAGCCCGACCATCGCGCAGCGGTCCAGCGTCTGCTTCGCCTGTACCAGCAGCGCCTGCGGATCGGCATCGCGCGCGGCCTCGGCGGTCAGTTCCTGCAGCCCCCGGAAGGGCGGCCCCTGGATCTTCAGCGCCGCCAGGTCGAGCGGCAACCCCAGCGAGCGCGTCTGGTAATCCGCCAGCATATGCGCGATCTCCGGCTCCGCCAGGCAGGCCGTCACATCGCCGCGCCGCGCCACCACCGCCTTGTGCAGCGCCGTGCCGGGATTGCGGAAATGCGCATTGATCTGCGAGATGGTCCGGTCCACAGGGTCGCGCAACAGGGTGAAGATCGTCAGCGACTCCGCCTGGGCGCGCGGCAGCAGCGACAGCAGGCCAAGACCGAAATGCCCGCGGAAATAATCGTAGCTCTTGATCCGTGGCGCCGGCAGCGACAGCAACTCCGGCACCAGCCCCGCCGGGCAGGTTCGCTCCATCGCAAAGGCGCGCTGCGCCACCGTGGCAAAGGAGGTGCCCGCCGTCTTGTTGATGTGCAGGAAATAGACCGGCGGCTGCGGGGCGAGAGCGGCGGCAAGAGGCATGGCGGGCGGCGGTCCCGGCTGTTGGGATAGGGTTACGATACTGCGTCCGGGTTTAACGCGGTCCGGGCATCAGGGGAAGGGGAAGGTCGCTGTGCTGCCGTCCCTCCCGGCTTGCCATACGGCAGCGCACGGCCTATGCATGGCCGCTGACGCGCGCGAAACCGCCTGCAAACGCTTAAGGAACAGCACCGGTGAGTGTCCCTGCCAGATCCGATGAACCGGCGATCCTGCGGTCGCGCCTGTTGCAGGCACCGGCTGGCGTGTTCGGCAGCCTGTTCGGCCACCGCCAGCTGATCGGCCAGATGGCGATGCAGGAGGTGCGGTCGCGCTATCGCGGCTCGGTGCTGGGGCTGTTCTGGTCCTTCGGCAATCCGCTGCTGCAGCTGGCCATCTATACGCTGGTGTTCGGCTATATCTTCGAGGCGCGCTGGGGCATCGCGGCGGACAGCGAGGCCGGCGGCGGCAAGCTGGGCTTTGCCGTCATGCTGTTCAGCGGGCTGGTGCTGCATGGCTTCATCGTCGAATGCCTGACGCGCGGCCCGACGCTGCTGCACCAGCACGCCAATCTGGTGAAGCGCGTGGTGTTCCCGCTGGAGGTGTTGCCCTGGGTGCTGGTGGCCTCCGCCCTGTTCCATCTGGCGGTCGGCCTCGGCGTGCTGGTGCTGGCCGTACTGGCGGTGTTCGGCGGCCTGCCCTGGACGGCAATTCTGGCGCCGCTGACGCTGGTATCGCTGGTGCTGATGGGCGTCGGCGTGGCCTGGTTCCTGGCATCGGTGGGGCTGTATTTCCGCGACATCGTGCAGGCGACCGGCCCGCTGTCGATGATCCTGCTGTTCATCGGCCCGATCCTGTTCCCGGTGGAACGGCTGCCGGGCATCTTCCAGAAGCTGATCCTGCTGAACCCGCTGACCATCCCGGTGGAGCAGCTGCGCGCCGTGCTGGTGCTGGGCCGCCTGCCCGACTGGACCTTGCTGGGCTGGCACCTGCTGGCCGGCCTCATTGTCGCCTGGATCGGCTATTACTGGTTCGCCCGCACCCGCAAGAGCTTCGCCGACATTCTCTGATTCTGCCCATGACCGCGCCCGTCACCTTCATCCTCGGCATGCACAACAGCGGCACCTCGCTGCTGGCGCGACTGGCCGCCCTGCTGGGGCTGGAGCTGGGACCGGAGGTACTGACCCGCGACAGTTTCGAGGCGAAGCCCGCCTATGATTACTGGGAACATGCCGGCATCGTGGAATTGCAGGATGAGGCGCTCCACCTGCTGAACCGGCACTGGAGCACGCCGCAGAGCCACCTGCCGATCCCGCAGGATGCTTGGGACGGGCCGGAGATAACCCGCATCGCCGGGGCGCTGGGCGCCATCCTCGACCGCGAACTGACAGCCGCCGTTGGCAAGCCCTGGGGCTTCAAGGACCCGCGCACTGTCCGACTGCTGCCCCTGTGGCGCCGGCTGCTGGCAAGGCGCGGGCTTGCGGCACGCTATCTCATCAGCCTGCGCGATCCGGCCATCGTCACCGCTTCCTTCGCCGACAAGGGGCGGGTCACCCCGGCCGATGCGGAGGCGCTGTGGCGGCGCAGCTATCTGGAGGCGCTTTCCTACAGCGAAGGCGCGCCCCGGCTTGTCGTCGATTACGATGCCTGGCTGGACCAGCCAGAGCGTCAGGCCGCCGCCCTTGCCGCTTTCCTCGGCCAGCCGCAGGCGGCAGACGACGCGCTGGCTGCCGTGCGCGATGCCATCGACCCATCCCTGCGCCGCACCCGCGCCAGCCAGCTGCGCCTTGCCCCCTTCACCGTGGCGACCGCGGAATGCCTGCGCGCCATGATCGGCGGGCGCGAGCCGGCAGCGCGTATCGCCGCCCTGCTCGACCGGGCGGCTGCTACCGACCGCCGCAGCGCCGCATGACGCGCTATCCGCTGCTGGCCGACGACACGCCCGCCCTTGGGCCGGAGGACGCACAGGGCGCGCCACGGCACCGCATCATCATCGTCACCGCCGAGATCTTGGGGCCGGTCCGCAATGGTGGCATCGCCACGGCGCTGACCGGCCTTGCTGAGGTGCTGGCGGAAGCCGGGCATCATGTCACCGTGCTGTTTATTGATCTGGCCGGCACGATGCAGCAGGAAGACAGGCAGGACCGCTGGGCCGAGCTGTATGGCAGGCGCGGCATCCGCCTGGCCTTCCTGCACGAGGATGCCTACCGGGATCGTAGCCCGCTGGCCCTGTCGCTGCAGGTCACCAGCTGGCTGGCCGGCGAGCGCGCCGACATCGTGCATTTCCACGACTGGATCGGACTGGGGCACGAGACGGTCCGGACCATGCGGATGGGCCAGGGCTTCATCGACACACTGCTGGTGATCGGCGCGCACGGCCCCAGCGCCTGGGCGGCGGAAGGCAACGGCCTGCCGAACGACCCGGAGCAGGAACGGATCGAACGCTACGCCATCGAACAGGCCGATGTGCTGATCGCCCCCAGCCATTACCTGCTGGGTTGGATGGAGGCGCGCGGCTGGCAACTGCCAAAGCGTCATTACGTGCAGCAGAACCTTCTGCCGCGCGGTGAGGGCACCGGGGCGCCGGTACCGCGCCAGGGCCTGCCAGTCAGGGAACTGGTCTTCTTCGGGCGGCTGGAACCGCGCAAGGGCGTGCTGCTGTTCTGCGACGCGCTGGACCGGCTGGCCGCGAATGGAATTTTTGCCCGGCATGACGGGCTGAAAATCACCTTCCTCGGCAAATCGACCCCCATCGAAGGCATGGAGGGACGGGATTATGTCGCCGGCCGCGCCGCCGGCTGGCCGGTCGGGACAGACTTTGTCAGCGATCTCGACAGCACCGATGCGCTGGCCTATCTCGAGGCACCCGGCCGGCTGGCCATCATGCCGTCGCTGATCGAGAATTCGCCCTGCACCGTGCTGGAATGCCTGCTGGGCAACATTCCCTTCCTGGCCGCCGATGTCGGCGGCGTGGCCGAACTGATCGCCCCGGAGGACCGCGACCGGCTGCTGTTCGCGCCCTCCGCCGAGGCCCTGGCGAAAGCGCTGACCGAACGGCTGGCAGCAGGCGCCGCAACCGGTCGTCCGGCGATCCCGCAGGAGGAAGTCCGGCGCGTCTGGACCGGCTGGCATATCCGGCCCAGCCGGCCGCATCAGGCGCTGATTGCCCGGCTGCTGCTCAGCCTGCGCAAACTGTTGCGGCGGAAATAGCCGCCACCTTTCTTCCTTTGCCCGGACCGTTTACCCTGCCGCGAAATCCATTCCGCCGCAGGAGCTGACGCGATGAGCGAGACGATGAAGCAGCAGATCGAACTGACCGCCGCCGATGGCCACAAGTTCGATGCCTACATGGCCGGGCCGGCCGGCAAGCCCAGGGGCGGGCTGGTCGTCATTCAGGAAATCTTCGGTGTGAACCCGCATATCCGCAGCGTCTGCGACGGCTTCGCCGCCGATGGCTATCTGTGCGTGTCGCCTGCCCTGTTCGACCGCACCGAGCGCAAGGTGGAGCTGGGCTACGACCAGGCCGGCATCGCGCGCGGGCGGGAGCTGCGGTCGAAGGTCAGCTGGGACGAGGTGATGCTGGACATGGCCGCCGCCGTCGAAGCCGCGTCCGCCGCCGGCAAGGTCGGCACAGTCGGCTATTGCTGGGGCGGCTCGGTCTCCTTCCTGTGCGCGACACGCCTGCCGGTGCAGGGCGCCGTGGTCTATTACGGCGGGCAGATCGTCCCGTTCAAGGACGAGACGGCCAACGCCCCGCTGCTGATGCATTTCGGCGAGGCCGACAAGGGCATCCCGCTCAGCGATGTGGACCAGATTCGCAAGGCGCAGCCACAGGCCGCGATCCACATCTACCCGGCCGATCACGGCTTCAACTGCGACGCCCGTGGCTCCTTCGAGCCGACCAGCGCCCGCATCGCCCGCGACCGCACGCTGGATTTCTTCAAGCAGCATATCGGCTGATTTTTAGGAGCCTTCTTCTCCCGGTCTTTGACAGGCTTCATATAAGTTGATATCAACTTATTAAGATCGCCTAACCGGAGAATGAAAATGAAATATGTGCAGGGTTTCGTGGCCGCCGTGCCGGCCGCCAACAAGGAGATTTACAAGGCCCATGCCAACGAGGCCGTTGCCCTGTTCAAGGAATTCGGCGTCACCCGCATGGTGGAATGCTGGGAAGACGATGTGCCGGACGGTCAGGTCACCGATTTTCGCCGCGCCGTGCAGGCGAAGCCTGACGAGAAGATCGTCTTCAGCTGGTTCGAATTCCCGTCGAAAGAAGTGCGTGACGAGGCTAACCGCAAGATGATGTCCGACCCGCGCATGCAGCAGATGGGCGAGAAGATGCCATTCGACGGCAAGCGCATGATCTTCGGCGGCTTCGTGCCGATCCTGGACCTCTGACCATGGCCAGGGTCAGCCAACATCTGTGGTTCGAGAAGGATATGGAGGCGGCGCTGCGCCTCTATGTCTCGCTCATCCCCGGCTCGTCGCTGGACTGGCTGTCCGGCCTGCCCGCCGACACGCCCAGCGGCCCGGCAGGCAGCGTGCGCCTTGCAGGGTTCACGCTGGGCGACCAGCGCTACATGGCCATCGAGGCCGGTCCGCTCGACCCGTTCAACCACAGCTTCTCGATCATGCTGGAATGCGCCGACCAGGCGGAGATCGACCGGCTTTGGGCGGCACTGTCCGACGGCGGCAGCACCGAGCAGTGCGGCTGGCTGCGCGACCGCTGGGGGTTGTGTTGGCAGATCGTCCCGAAGCGGCTGGGCGAACTGATGAGCGACCCGGACCCCGACCGGGTGAAACGGGTGACCGAGGCGATGCTGCGCATGACCAAATTCGACATCGCCGGGCTGGAACAGGCCGCCGCCGGCAACTGACGTCTCAACTCCGCAGGGCGCGCCCCGCCACAGCATCCAGCTTCGCCACCAGCGTCGGATCGCGGCTCTCCGGCGCGGTGATGATGGCGTGATCAAGGGCATGGTGGCAGCCCTTCTCGCACGCTGCCTCGCGGTCCTTCAGACGCGGTATGGCCGCCTTCACCAGACTACGGGCCTTGTCCGCATTGGACAGCAGCACCTTCACGACCTGCTCGACCGTCACATGGTCATGGTCGGGGTGCCAGCAGTCGAAATCCGTCACCATGGCGACGCTGGCGTAGCACAGCTCCGCCTCCCGCGCGAGCTTGGCCTCGGGCATGTTGGTCATGCCGATCACGTCGCAGCCCCAGCTGCGATACAGCTTCGATTCCGCCTTGGTGGAGAATTGCAGCCCTTCCATCGCCAGATAGGTGCCGCCCTCGACCAGGCGGATGCCGGTCTCAGTCGCCGCATCCAGCAGATGCCCGCCCAGCCGGCCGCAGACCGGATGCGCGACCGAGACATGGGCGACGCAGCCCTGGCCGAAGAAGCTCTTCTCGCGGGCGAAGGTGCGGTCAATGAACTGGTCCACCAGCACGAAGGTGCCCGGCTCCAGATCCTCCCGCAGGCTGCCAACCGCGCTGACCGACAGGATTTCGGTGACGCCGGCCCGCTTCAGCGCATCGATATTGGCGCGGTAATTGATGCTGGACGGGCTCAGCGGATGCCCCCGCCCATGACGCGGCAGGAACACCACCGGCATACCGTCCAGTGTCGCGAACAGCAGCTGGTCGGACGGCTGGCCCCAGGGCGACTCGACCGTGCGCCATTCCTTGTCTGTCAGCCCGTCCAGATCATAGACGCCGCTGCCGCCGATGATGCCGACCACCGGCCGTGCCGATTCTGCCATTCTCTTGCTCCCCAGATATCGCAAGCGCCGCAGTTTGGTCGCTCGAGACCAGTGGATCAAGTCCGGGCACCACAAACGAAAAGGGCGCCGTCGCCGGCGCCCTCTCCGTCACGCATGAGCGGTGTGCTTACTTCTTCACATCCGCCCAGATCTTGCGCATCGAGCCGTAGGCAAGGCCAGTCAGCACGATCAGGAACAGCATGACGCTGATGCCCATCTGCTTGCGGCGCTCCATCTCCGGCTCGGCGGCCCAGGCCAGGAAGGTCGTGATGTCACGGGCCTGCTGCTCAATGGTCGCCGCGGTGCCGTCGGCATAGGTCACGCCATCGGGGTAGATCGGCTGCGCCATGGCGATCTGATGGCCGGGGAAGTAGGCGTTGTAGTTCATCCCCTCCATCATCGTCACGTCAGCCGGCGCTTCCTGATAGCCGGTCAGCAAGGCATAGAGGTAATCCGCCCCGTTCGGACGGGCCTTCACGATCAGCGACAGGTCCGGCGGATAGGCGCCGCCATTGGCGAAACGCGCTGCCTTCTCGTTGGCGAAGGGCCGGGCGAACTTGTCCGACGGCTCGGCGGGACGCTCGAACATCTCGCCATCGTCGTTCGGGCCGTCCGTCACCGTATAGCCGGCGGCGATCGCCTTCACTTCCGCCTCGTTGAAGCCGAGGTCCGCAAGATTGCGGTAGCTCAGGTGATAGGCGCCGTGGCAGGTCGAGCAGACTTCCTTATAGACCTGGAAACCCCGCTGGGCGGCGGCACGGTCGAAGGTGCCGAAGATGCCCGAGAAGCTCCAGTCCTGCTTGGGAACCGCAACGCCCTCGGCGGCATTGGCCCCGGCCGGCAGGGCCAGCAGCAGCGCGATGGCAGTCAGGCTACGCGATACGAGCTTACGCATTACTGCTTCTCCATCGGGGCTGCGGGCGCGGAGGCGAAACCGGAACCCGTCACCGGCTTGGAAATGCTTGCCGGCAGGGGTTTCGGCCGCTCGATGACGCTGAGCAGCGGCAGGATGATCAGGAAGTGGATGAAGTAGTAGGCGGTGGCGATACGGCCGATGACGATATAGATGCCCTCAGCCGGCATGGCGCCGATATAGCCCAGCACGATGCAGTCCAGCAGCAGAATCCAGAAGAACTGCTTGTACAGCGGCCGGAAGGCGGCGCTGCGCACCGGCGAGCGGTCGAGCCAGGGCAGCACGAACAGCACCGCGATGGCCGCGAACATCAGCAGCACGCCACCCAGCTTGTCCGGCACCGCGCGCAGGATCGCGTAGAACGGCAGGAAGTACCATTCCGGCACGATGTGCGCCGGCGTGACCAGCGGGTTGGCCGGGATGTAGTTGTCCGGATGGCCCATATAGTTTGGCGCGAAGAACACGAAGCCGGCGAACACCAGGAAGAACACGCACAGGCCGAAGAAGTCCTTCACCGTGTAGTACGGGTGGAAGGGGATCGTGTCCTGCGGGCCCTTGGCCTCGATGCCGATCGGGTTGTTCGAGCCAAAGCGGTGCAGCGCCACCAGGTGCAGCACGACCAGCCCGACGATCACGAAGGGCAGCAGGTAGTGCAGCGCGAAGAAGCGGTTGAGCGTCGGGTTATCGACCGAGAAGCCGCCCCACATCCAGGTCACGATGCTCTCGCCGACCAGCGGGATGGCGGAGAACAGGTTGGTGATGACGGTGGCGCCCCAGAAGCTCATCTGGCCCCACGGCAGCACATAGCCCATGAAGGCGGTCGCCATCATCGCCAGCAGGATCAGCACGCCCAGACCCCAGAGGATCTCGCGCGGCGCCTTGTAGGAGCCGTAATAGAGCCCGCGGAAGATGTGGATATACACCACGATGAAGAACATCGAGGCGCCGTTCATGTGGATGTAGCGGATCAGCCAGCCATAATTCACGTCGCGCATGATCCGCTCCACGCTCTCGAAGGCGTAGTCGGTGTGCGCGGTGTAGTGCATCGCCAGCGTGATGCCGGTGATCAGCATGACGACCAGCGTGATGCCGGCCAGCGAACCGAAATTCCAGAAATAGTTCAGGTTCTTCGGCGTCGGGTATTCATGCAGCTCATGGTGCATGAAGGTGAAAACCGGCAGCCGGTGGTCGATCCACCGAATGACCGGGTTCGTCGTCGTGAAACCGCTCATCGAAGGAACTCCTAGCCGATGCGGATGCGGGTGTCGCTCAGGAACTGGTACTCGGGAACCGGCAGGTTCTCCGGAGCCGGCCCCTTGCGGATTCGACCCGACGTATCGTAGTGCGAGCCGTGGCACGGGCAGAACCAGCCACCGAACTCGCCGCGCGGCTGGGTCGAGCTCTGGCCCAGCGGGATGCAGCCCAGATGCGTGCACACGCCAACGACGACCAGCCATTCCGGCTTTTCCGTCCGGGCGGTATCGGCCTGCGGATCAGGCAGGTCGCCCAGAGGAACGGCCGTCGCCTCTTCGATCTCCGTCGCCGTGCGGTGGCGGATGAAGACCGGCTTGCCGCGCCAGCTGACCGTGATCGCCTGACCTTCGGCAATCTTGCTGATATCGACTTCGGTGGAGGCCAGGGCCAGCGTATCCGCCGCCGGGTTCCACTGGTCGATGAACGGCCAAGCGATCGCCGCGGCGCCTACAGCGCCAACACCGACCGTCGCCAGATGCAGGAAATCACGCCGGGTGCCTTCGCCGTGCGCACCCTGTGCGCCGCCTGCGGTGCCCGACTGTGCGGTTTGCGCCATTACTTTCCCCCGTACAGGCCTGTCTTATAGGCTTCACAAAATACTACGGTGCCGCCAGGGGACATCGCGACACTCTGTCGCATCGTGCCAACCGCGATCCCCACCCCTGCCGGGCGCGTCGGGTATAATGCAATCCGACACGATTGCAAAGCACAACACAGCCCAGGCGAAAACCTACTGCCATGCACCTTGCCCTGTTTCAACCGGATATTCCACAAAACGCAGGCGCCATCATGCGTCTGGGCGCCTGCCTCGGCGTCCCGGTGGACCTGATCGAACCCGCCGGTTTCATCCTCGACGACCGGCGGATGCGGCGTGCGGGCATGGATTACATCGACCGGCTGACGCTGATCCGCCATGCCTCATGGGAACGGTTCCTGGCCGACCGCGCGCCGGGACGGCTGGTGCTGCTGACCACGAAGGCGGCCACGCCCTATACCGGCTTCGACTTCCGGCCTGACGACATCCTGATTCTGGGGCGGGAGAGCAGCGGCGTACCCGATCATGTGCATGAGGCCGCCGATGCGCGCCTTGTCATTCCCTTGCTGCCCGGCCTGCGTTCGATCAATGTCGCCCAGGCAGCCGCTATGGTGCTGGGCGAGGCGCTGCGGCAGACTGGTGGCTTTCCCGCCGCCCAAACGCTCGCCAATCAGGCCGGAGGATAAGAAGAAACATGAACGACACCCTGACCGAATCCCGCAAGCAACAGGCCACCGACTGGTTCCGAGAGCTGCGCGACCGCATCTGCGCCGCCTTCGAGGCGCTGGAGGACCGCTATACCGGCGCGCTCTCCGACCTGCCGGCCGGCCGCTTCGAGCGCAAGGAATGGGACCGGCCGGAAGGCGGCGGCGGCGTCATGTCCGTCATGCGCGGCCGGGTGTTCGAGAAGGTGGGGGTGAACATCTCCACCGTGCATGGCGAGTTCTCCGAACAGTTCCGCGCGCAGATACCGGGCGCGGACAAGGACCCGCGCTTCTGGGCCTCGGGCATCTCGCTGGTGGCGCACATGCGCTCGCCGCTGGTGCCGGCGGTGCACATGAACACCCGCCATATCGTGACCACCAAGGCCTGGTTCGGCGGCGGCTCCGACCTGACGCCGATGGTGCCGGACGATGAGGATACCGCCTTCTTCCACGGCACGCTGAAATCCGCCTGCGACCGCCATGGCGCCGACTATTACGAGCGCTTCAAGAAATGGTGCGACGAGTATTTCTTCCTGCCGCACCGGGGCGAGCCGCGCGGCGTCGGCGGCATTTTCTATGACTACCTCGACAAGGACTGGGAGAAGGATTTCGCCTTCACCCGCGATATCGGCCTCGCCTTCCTGGAGGCCTATCCGGCCCTGGTGGGCAAGCATATGGAGAGGCCCTGGACCGAGGAGCAGCGCGAGCACCAGCTGGTGCGGCGCGGCCGCTATGTCGAGTTCAACCTGCTGCATGACCGCGGCACCAAGTTCGGCCTGATGACCGGCGGCAACACCGAGGCGATCCTGATGTCGATGCCGCCCGTGGCGAAGTGGCCGTAAGGCTGCCCTGCATCGAAGGTGCTTTGCCGCCGCCGGCTCATGCCCTAGATTCCCGGCAAAACCAATCAAAGCCCTGAGGAAACGACCATGACCCGCCTGACCGACGCCCAGCTTGCCTTCCGCGCCCGCGCCCGCGAGCTGGCGCAGACCGTGATCGCCCCGCGCGCCGCCGAGGTGGACCGCAGCGAACAGTACCCCTGGGACAATGTGGCCGCGATGCGCGATGCCGGCTTCTTCGGCATGACCATCCCGCAGGCCTATGGCGGCCAGGGGCTGGGCTATCTGGAGACCTGCCTGCTGATCGAGGAAATGGCAAAGGTCTGCGGCGTCACCGGCCGCATCGCGGTGGAAGCCAATATGGGCGCCATCGGCGCGATCATGGCCTATGGCACCGAGGCACAGAAGAAGCTGGCCGCCAGCCTAGTGCTGAAGGGCGACAAGCCGGCCATCTGCATCACCGAGCCGGACGCCGGCAGTGCCGCCACCGAGATGACGACCCGCGCCGAAAAGAAGGGCGACCGCTACACCATCAACGGCAAGAAGCACTGGATCACCGGCGGCGGCATCTCCAAGCTGCACCTGATCTTCGCCCGCGTGTTCGAGGATGGCGTGGAACAGGGCATCGGCGGCTTCATCGCGGTGCGCGACCCAGAAAATGGCATCGAGCCGAAGGGCCTGCGTATCGGCAAGCGCGAGCCGACCATGGGGCTGCGCGGCATCCCCGAGACCGAGGTCATCTTCGAGAATCTGGAAGTCCCCGCCGACATGGCGCTGGTCCCGCCGGAGGGCATCCGGCGCGGCTTCGCCGGGCTGATGAACGCCTATAACAGCCAGCGCGTTGGCGCCGCCACCGTGGCGCTGGGCATCGCGGCCGGCGCCTACGAGACGGCGCTGGAATTCGTGAAGAAGCGCGAGCAGTTCGGCCGGCCGATCTTCGAGTTCCAGGGGCTGCAATTCATGCTGGCCGACATGTCGATCAATGTGGAGGCAGCGCGCGCCCTGATCCACAACGCCGCGATCAGCGACCACCCCTTCCCGGAGCCGACCGCCGCTGCGCAGGCCAAGGTCTTCGCCTCCGAAATGGCGGTCACCGTGACCAACAACGCCCTGCAGCTGCATGGCGCCGCCGGCTATTCGCGCAACAACCCGCTGGAACGCATGGTGCGCGACGCCCGCATGTTCACCATCGGCGGCGGTACCGCACAGGTGCTGCGCACCATGGTCGCCTCGCGCATCCTGGGCAAGAAGCTGCCGCAGACCCGCGACGGCTATCTGAACCAGCCGCGAGCTGCAGAATAGGGCAGCGGAATAGCCGAGTTATGACAACGACGGCATAGCTCCCCCGCCCTACCGGAGGGTGCATTCGTTTTTCTGGCAACCCATATGTCCTTGCAATCGTTTCGCAAGGACCATGAGGATGTCATGACCGAATCCGCCGACCGCGACGCATACCGGGACGAAAGCGATACGATGGGCACCGTGAAGGTACCTGCCGACCGCCTGTGGGGCGCGCAGACCCAGCGTTCCCTGCAGAATTTCCGTATCGGCGGCGAACGCATGCCCGCCCCCCTGATCCACGCCTTCGGCATCCAGAAGCAGGCTGCCGCCCTGGCCAACATGGCGCTGGGCGTGCTGGAGAAGAAGCTGGGGGACGCCATCGTGACCGCCGCCGGCGAGGTGGCGGATGGCACGCTGGCCGACGAGTTCCCCCTGGTGGTCTGGCAGACCGGCAGCGGCACCCAGACCAACATGAACGCCAATGAGGTGATCGCCAACCGCGCGAACGAGCTGCTGGGCGGCCAGCGCGGCACGAAGTCGCCGGTGCACCCGAACGACCATGTGAACCGCAGCCAGTCCTCCAACGACAGTTTCCCGACCGTGATGCATATCGCGGCGGCCAGCGAGATCGTGAATCGCCTGCTGCCCGCGCTGCGCCATCTGCACGCGGCACTGGAGGCGAAGAGCCGTGCCTTCGCGGACATCGTGAAGATCGGCCGCACCCATCTGCAGGACGCCACGCCGCTGACGCTGGGCCAGGAATTTTCCGGCTATGCCACACAGGTCGCCTACGGCATCACGCGCATCGAAGGAACACTGCCCCGGCTGTACGAGTTGGCGCAGGGCGGCACTGCCGTCGGCACCGGCCTGAACGCGCCGGAAGGGTTCGACACCGCCTTCGCCGCCGAGGCCGCGCGCCTGACCGGCCTGCCCTTCGTGACTGCGCCCAACAAGTTCGAGGCGCTGGCCGCGCATGATGCGCTGGTCGAGGCGTCCGGCGCGCTGAACACGCTGGCCGTGTCGCTGATGAAGATTGCCAACGACATCCGCCTGCTGGGTTCCGGCCCGCGTTCCGGCCTTGCCGAGCTGCGCCTGCCGGAGAACGAACCCGGCTCCTCCATCATGCCGGGCAAGGTGAACCCGACCCAGGCCGAGGCGCTGACCATGGTGTGTGCGCAGGTGATGGGCAATCACACCACGATCACCGTCGCCGGCATGAGCGGCCATCTGGAGCTGAACGTGTTCAAACCGGTGATCGCTTACAACGCGCTGCAGTCGATCCGGCTGCTGGCCGACGCCGCGCTCAGCTTCACCGACAATTGCCTCGCCGGCATCGAGGCCGACGGCACCCGCATCTCCGAGCATGTCGAGCGCTCGCTCATGCTGGTCACCGCGCTGGCCCCGCATATCGGCTATGACAAGGCGGCTTCTGTCGCGAAAAAGGCACATTCAGACGGTAAGACATTACGCGAGACGGCACTTGCCCTCGGCTATGTCGATGCCGATTCGTTCGATCGCTGGGTCGATCCGCACCAGATGATCGCCCCGACCCGCAAGGGGGAGTAAGGAACCGTGAGTGCGACAACCATCCGCAAGCGTTCGGTCGTGATTGCCGGCCACCGCACCAGCGTTTCGCTGGAGGATATCTTCTGGGAACAGCTGCAGTCGCTGGCCAAGCGCCAACGCCTGTCCGTGAACGCGCTGGTCGAAAGCATCGACCGTGACCGCGCCGCAAACCTGTCCAGCGCCATCCGCGTGTTCGTGCTGGAACAGCTGCTGGAGCGCGAGGCCAGCTGAGGCTTGGCTAAGCCGCCTGGTTAATTGACGTCCGGCAGATCCCGGTACAGGTAGATCGCGAAATCGCTGTAGAAATATTCGTGCCGTAACAGCAGGCGTGGCGTCAGGCCGCGGCAGAATTCCAGCGTGCGCAGCGGGTCGAGCCGGAGGAACCCCTCTTCATTCTCCGACCGGTCCCAGCTCGATAGCGAGGTAAAGGCGACCCCCCGGCGGCAGGCCCGGAACAGCGCGGCGATGGTCTCCCGCGCCTCCTCCTCGGTCATTTCCACGAAAATGCCGCTGGCGACCACAATGTCCGCCTGCCAGCGTTCCGGCGCATCGCGGATATCGGCACAGTCGAAACTTACATCGAAACCATCGGCGAAGCGGGCGCGGCGCGCACGCTCAACCATCTGCGGCAGCATATCGATGCCGATATACCGGCCCTGAAAATCATGCTCGCCCAGATAGGTCGCGAAATCGCCAAGCCCGCAGCCGGCATCCAGCACCGTATCATCCGGCTTGATGCCGATATCGGCCAGTGCGATGAAGCGGACGGACTGCTCGAAGATATTGGGCCATGCCTGGGCTTCCGGCCCAATGCGGTGGCGGTCCAGCCGGGGCAGGTACAGCGCCTCCAGCCGGCGCCGGTACTCGCTGTCGGCTGGCGCCTTCAGGCCACCACCTCGACGGAATAATTCTCGATCACCGTATTGGCCAGCAGCTTGCGGCACATCTCCTCCGCCGCTGCCTTGGCCTTCGCCGGGTCGCTCTCCGCGAGATCGAGTTCGATATACTTGCCCTGGCGGACATCGCCGATACCGGTGAAGCCCAGCACCTCCAGCGCATGGTGGATCGCCTTGCCCTGCGGGTCGAGAACGCCGTTCTTCAGCGTGATATGTACTTTCGCCTTCACAGATTCCGCTTTCCGTTAGTCGCAGAAAAACACTACAGCAGCCCGGCGGCTACTGCATCACCTTCGGGCCCTTCATGTCGGTCGGGCCGCCCTCAGGCAGGATGCCCAGACGCCGCGCAACCTCCTGATAGGCCTCCTTCACGCCGCCCAGATCCTGACGGAAGCGGTCCTTGTCCATCTTCTCGTTGGTCTTGGCGTCCCACAGCCGCATATTGTCCGGGCTAAGCTCGTCGGCGAGCACGATGCGCATCTCGTCCTCATTGTACAGCCGGCCGAACTCCAGCTTGAAATCGACGAGCCGGAGGCCGATGCCGACAAACAGGCCGGTCAGGAAATCGTTCACCCGCAGCGACAGCGCCAGGATGTCGTCGATCTCCTGCGTCGTCGCCCAGCCGAAGGCGGTGATGTGCTCTTCCGAGATCATCGGGTCGCCCAGCGAATCCGACTTGTAATAATATTCGACGATGGCGCGCGGCAGCAGCTGGCCTTCCGGCACGCCGAAGCGCTTCACCAGCGAGCCGGCGGCGACATTGCGGATCACCACCTCGACCGGAATGATCTCCACCTCGCGGACCAGCTGCTCGCGCATGTTCAGCCGGCGCACGAAATGGGTCGGGATGCCGATTTCGACCAGACGCTGCATCAGGAACTCGGAGATGCGGTTGTTCAGCACCCCCTTGCCGGTGATGACGCCATGCTTCTGGTTGTTGAAGGCGGTGGCGTCGTCCTTGAAGTACTGCACCAGAGTGCCGGGCTCCGGTCCTTCGAACAGGACCTTGGCCTTGCCCTCATAGATGCGTCTGCGTCTGGCCATATGGAGAAACTCCCGAGAAGGAACCCCGTACAGGGGCAGCGCACGCTGCGCGGCCGCGCGCATGTCGCTTTCGCCTCCCTATAGCAGGAAGAAGGGGGCGAAACAATGTGAGTGAATCGGCAGGGCAGCCGCCGTCAGTCGAGCGCTACCGGCTCATAATCCGTCACGTCCGGGGCGCCGGGGGCGAACAGCCAGACCGGCTTTAGGAGCGCCTCGCCCGGTCCGGTCGGGCGCGGCAGCGCGATCAGCGAGGAGGAGACCGTGCCGAAGCCGCCGCCATTTTCGGTACGGATGGTCATGGCGCCGCGTGGACCCGCCTTGAAGTCATGCTCCGTGGCGGCCATCAGGTCGCGCCATGCCGCCCAGTCGCCGGTGACGGGGTCCGGCACGGCAGCCTGCTCGAACAGCGGCAAATAGCGGTCGATACGCGGGCTGGCGCGATCGTCGATATCGCGCGCGGTCAGCATGTGCAGCCCGGGCGGCAGTGGATGCAGCTCGACATGGCCGCCTTCCTCGCCAAGCCCGCGCAGCCAGTAGCCGCCATCGCTGTCGGCCAGCAGCATGTTGAAGGGGCGGTAGGCGGCGGGGTTGAGATCGGCCAGCGCTTCGGCCGCCAGCGCCGCATCGGCATGGTCCAGCGCGTCCAGCACCAGCTCGCCCCGGCTGCGCTTGCCGGGGGCCGGCCCCAGCGTGCCGACCCGGTTCAGGATCGCCGCCGCCACGCCGTGATCGTTGAGGCCGAGCCAGCTTCCGCCCGCCAGCACGTCGAGGCCGGCCACCACATCCGGCCGGTCTTCCCAGTGCCGGGCGGGCATCTGCCAGGGGCGCCCGGACATTTCGTCGCGGTTGGCGGCGATCAGGACCGGCCAGTCATGGCCGGGGCGATGCAGAAGGACGACAGTGCACATGGCGGGTTCCGGAAAACGTCACGAAATTGACTGTTCAGAATCGCTGGGCGATAGCGTAGATAAGGTCGCAACCCTATATGGGGAGTGAGTGGCGCGAATGCGCCGTCGGTACAAGGTAACAGAGCGGAGCAGCAGCATGGCGTCTTTCAGCGAGCGCGAACAGGCCTTCGAGAACAAGTTCAAGCATGATGCGGAACTCCGCTTCAAGATCATCGCGCGGCGCAACAAGCTGGTCGGGCTGTGGGCGGCCGAGCTGCTGGGCCATACCGGCGAAAAGGCCGATGAGTACGCCAAGAGCGTTGTCGCCGCGGACTTCGAGAAGCCCGGTCATGACGATGTCATCGAAAAGCTGATGGGCGATTTCCAGGCCGCCAAGGTCGAGATGAGCGAGCACCGTCTGCTGAAGAAGATGGAAGAGATGCTCGATGAGGCCCAGCGCCAGGTCACGACGGAGTAAGGCAATCCCACTCAACATGTCATTCCCGGGCTTGTCCCGGGAATCCAGGGTTCGGCTTACTCGACCGACGATCCAGTAAGCGGAAGCCTGGACCCCCGCAACAAGTGCGGGGGTGACGGTCCAAGAAAAAATGCCCGGGTCTTGCCCGGGCATTTGCTTTTCGGCTGGCTGTTCTGGCCTATTCCCCGAACACCCGGGCGAAGATCGTATCGACATGCTTGGTGTGGTAGCCCATGTCGAACAGCTCCTCCAGCTTCGCCTCGGACAGTTTCGCGGTCACGTCCTTGTCGGCCTTCAGCAGTTCCAGGAAATTGGCGCCGCGCTCCCAGACCTGCATCGCGTTGCGCTGCACGAGGCGGTAGGAATCCTCGCGGCTGGCGCCAGCCTGGGTGAGAGCCAGCAGCACACGCTGCGAGAACACCAGCCCGCCCAGCTGGTTCAGGTTCTTTTCGATGGCATCGGGATAGACCACCAGCTTGTCGATCACGCCGGTCAGCCGCGCCAGCGCGAAATCCAGCGTCACCGTGGCGTCGGGGGCGATCATCCGTTCCACCGAGGAATGGCTGATGTCGCGCTCGTGCCACAGCGCCACATTCTCCATCGCCGGGATCACCATGCCGCGCACGATGCGGGCAAGGCCGGTCAGGTTCTCGGTCAGCACCGGGTTGCGCTTGTGCGGCATGGCGGAGCTGCCCTTCTGGCCGGGCGAGAAATACTCCTCCGCCTCACGCACCTCGGTGCGCTGCAAATGGCGAACCTCGATGGCCAGATGCTCGATGGAGCTGGCGATAACGCCCAGCGTCGCAAAATACATCGCATGCCGGTCCCGCGGGATGACCTGGGTTGAAATCGGCTCCACTGCCAGACCCAGCTTCCTGGCGACATGGGCCTCGACGCGCGGATCGATATTGGCGAAGGTGCCGACCGCGCCGGAAATCGCGCAGGTGGCAATCTCGTCGCGCGCGGCGGCCAGCCGGTCGCGGTTGCGCTTGAACTCGGCATAGAAGGTGGCCAGCTTCAGCCCGAAGGTCACCGGCTCGGCATGGATGCCGTGGCTGCGGCCCATGCAGACCACATCCTTGTATTCGTAGGCCCGGCGCTTCAGCGCGGCCAGCAGCGCGTCCATATCCTCCAGCAATATGTCCGTCGCCTCGACCAGCTGGACCGACAGGCAGGTATCCAGCACGTCGGACGAGGTCATGCCCTGATGGACGAAGCGCGCTTCCTCGCCGACATGCTCGGCCAGGTTGGTCAGGAAGGCGATGACATCGTGCTTTACCTCACGCTCGATCTCGTCGATGCGCGCCGGATCGACCTTGCCCTGCCCGCGCTCCCACACCGCCTTGGCCGCTTCCTTCGGCACCACGCCCAGCTCGGCCAGCGCGTCGGTAGCGTGCGCCTCGATCTCGAACCAGATGCGGAAACGGTTCTCGGGCGACCAGATGGCGGTCATAGCCGGGCGGGAATAGCGCGGAATCATGGGCTCGTCTTCGTCGTTATGGAACGATGGGTGGAATATCGGGGCCGGAGTATAGCAATCCGGCCGCCGGGGCTATACTGAATTGGGCCACGCAACAGCAAGGAGGCATCGGATGAAGGTGAAGGGCACCCCGATGCGGCCGATCCAGCCGAGCGCGGACGGGCAAGCCGTATCGATCATCGACCAGACGAAGCTACCGCACGAGTTCGTGCTGGCGCGGCTGGAAACATTGGCCGACGCCGCGAACGCCATCCGCGCGATGCTGGTGCGCGGTGCGCCGCTGATCGGCGCCACGGCGGCCTATGGCGTATGGCTGGCGATGCGCGCCGACGCGTCCGACGAGGCGCTGGAGAACGCCATCGACACGCTGGCCGCCACAAGGCCGACCGCGATCAACCTGCGCTGGGCGCTGGAGGATATGCGCGGCACGCTGGCGCCGCTGCCACCCGCAGACCGGCCTGCTGCCGCCTTCGCCCGCGCCGGCGCCATCGCCGACGAAGATGTGGCGATCAACCATGCCATCGGCCGGCACGGTCTGGAGATCATCCGCCGCCTCGTCGCCGGCAAGCGGCCGGGCGAGCCGGTGAATATCCTGACCCACTGCAATGCCGGATGGCTGGCGACGGTGGATTGGGGCACCGCAACCTCGCCGATCTATCAGGCGCATGACGCAGGCATCCCGGTTCATGTCTGGGTGGACGAAACCCGCCCGCGCAACCAGGGGGCCGGGCTGACCGCGTGGGAGCTGGCCAATCACGGCGTGCCGCACAAGGTGATCGTCGATAATGCCGGCGGCCATCTGATGCAGCATGGCCTGGTGGACATGGTCATCGTCGGCACCGACCGCACCACCGCCACCGGCGATGTCTGCAACAAGATCGGCACCTATCTGAAGGCGCTGGCGGCACGCGACAATGGCGTGCCCTTCTATGTGGCGCTGCCCTCCCCCACCATCGACTGGTCGCTGTCCGACGGGCGCGCCATCCCCATCGAGGAGCGCGACGCCGCCGAGGTCACCCATGTCTGGGGCCGAACGGTGGATGGCGAGGTGCTGCCGGTGCGCGTCACGCCGGAGGAAAGCAGCGTGGCGAATTACGGCTTCGACGTCACGCCAGCGCGCCTCGTCACCGGCCTGATCACCGAGCGCGGCATCGCTGAGGCCAGCCGCGAGGGGCTGCTCGCACTGTTCCCGGAGTATCGCGCGCGGGCGGCCGGCGAATGAGCGCTCTGGACCTTCGGCAGGCGCTGATCGCGGCCTGCCGCCGGATGAACGCTCTCGGCATCAACCAGGGCAGCTCGGGCAATGCCAGCATCCGCCTGCCGGACGGGTCCGGCCTGCTGGTCACCCCTTCCAGCCTGCCCTATGAGGCGATGACGCCGGCAGACATCGTGGCGCTGGACTGGGACGGCAATCCCACCGGTCCGCGCCGTCCGTCCAGCGAATGGCGCTTTCATCTGGACATATTGAAGGCGCGGCCCGATGCCGGGGCGGTGCTGCACACCCATTCCATGTTCGCCGCCACCCTGGCCTGCCTCGGCAAGGGCATCCCCGCCTTCCATTACATGGTGGCGGTTGCCGGCGGGGCGGATATCCGCTGCTCCCCCTACGCCACCTTCGGCACGCCGGAATTGTCGGCCCATGCGGTTGCAGCGCTGGAAGACCGCAAGGCCTGCCTGCTGGGCAATCACGGCATGATCTGCCTTGAGGAGAATATCGAAAAGGCGCTGGCGCTTGCCGTCGAGGTGGAAACTCTTGCGGCGCAATACTGCCGCGCCCTGCAGATCGGCGAACCCCTCCTGTTGCCGGAGGAGGAGATGGCGCGGGTGCTGGAACGCTTCCGCCGCATGCGCTACGGTCAATCGCCCGACTAAGCGAAACGGAGACGATCATGGCGCTCGCGGCCGGCAGCAACATCACCCTCGACGCCGCGCTGCGCGAGGCCGAGGAACGCTTCACCGCCGCGAACCCGGAGAGCAGGCGTCTGCATGCCGAGGCGGCGAAGGCGATGCCCGGCGGCAATACCCGTACCGTGCTGTTCTACGAGCCTTTCCCGCTGACGCTGGCCAGCGGCGAGGGCTGCCATGTGCGCGATGCGGACGGGCATCTCTATACCGACTTCCTGGTGGAATATACGGCCGGCCTGTACGGCCATTCGCATCCGGTGATCCGGGGCGCCATCGAAGCGGCACTGTCCGACGGCATCGTGCTGGGCGGACCAAACCTGCTGGAGGCCCGCTTCGCCGCCGCTTTGTGCGACCGTTTCCCGGCGGTGGAGCGCATCCGCTTCTGCAATTCCGGCACCGAATCCAACATGTTCGCCCTGTCGGCGGCACGCGCCGCGACCGACCGCGACAAGGTGATGGCGTTCCGCGGCGGCTATCATGGCGGGGTGCTGTATTTTGCCGGGGCGAACCCGCTGAACGCCCCTTTCCCCATGGTCATGGCGGATTATAACGACGCGGAGAATGCTGCCCGGCAGATCGCGGCGGAGGGCGACCGCCTGGCCGCCGTCATCGTCGAGCCGATGCTGGGCTCCGGCGGCTGCATCCCGGCGGAACCGGCGTTCCTGCAGGCGCTGCGCGACGCCACGGCGAAGACCGGCGCGCTGCTGATCTTTGACGAGGTGATGACCTCTCGCCTCGCCCCCGGCGGGCTGCATGGCGAGCTGGGGATCACGCCTGATCTGGTGACGCTGGGCAAGTATCTGGGCGGCGGCCTGACCTTCGGCGCCTTCGGCGGGCGGGCGGAGATCATGGACCGGTTCGACCCGCGCCGGCCCGGTGCCTGGCCGCATGCCGGCACCTTCAACAACAATGTGCTGACGATGGCGGCGGGGCTGGCCGGGCTGACGCAGATCTACACGCCGGACACCGCCATCGCGCTGAACCGGCGCGGCGATGCGCTGCGCAACCGGCTGAACGGCATTGCCGAGGCAATGGGCCTGCCGATCCGGGCAACCGGGCGCGGCTCCATGATGTGCCTGCATGCCGCCAGCGGCCCGGTGCGCCGGCCCGCCGATGTGGCCGGCATGCCGAAGGCGCTGCGCGACCTGCTGCATCTGGACTTGCTGGAAAAAGGCCAGTACCTCGCCCGGCGCGGCATGATCAATTTGTCGCTGCCGATGGAAGCGCCGGATCTGGACGGGCTGGCCGCCGCCTTCGCGGAAGTGCTGGAAGCCCGCGCCGGCCTGATCGAGGCGTCAGTCGCCTAGCTTCGCCGCCCTGATCTTCTCGTCCGTATTATACTGGGACAGCGCGTAGATCGCCCAGAGAGCGGCCGGAATCCAGCCGATCAGCGTGATCTGCAGGATCAGGCAGATGATGCCGGCAATCGGCCGCCCGATGGTGAAGAACAGCAGGAAGGGCAGGAAGATCGCGATGATAAGGCGCATCGGGCCGGCTCCTTTTTGAGCGATTAAGGCTTTGGCCTCCAGAATAGCCGCAGCCGCCCCGGCAATCTATCCGAATACCGCCCTTACGCTGCCTTCGGCAGCCGGTCGCGCCCGTGCGGCGCGTCATGGTCCAGCACCGGCCCCAGCGGCACGATCCCGCTGCCGTTGATCTTGCGGTGGCTTTCATAATAGTGCCGCTTGATGTGCGTGAAGTTCACCGTCTCGGCCACGCCCGGCACCTGATACAGCTCGCGCGTGTAGCCCCACAGGTTGGGGTAGCTGGCCAGCGTGCGCAGATTGCATTTGAAGTGGCCGACATAGACCGGATCGAAGCGGATCAGGGTGGTGAACAGCCGCCAGTCCGCCTCGGTGATCCGGTTGCCGGCGATATAGCGCTGGCGCGCCAGCCGGTCCTCCAGCATGTCGAGCGCGCCGCACAGGCTGGTGACGGCCTTCTCGTACTTGTCCTGCTCGGTCGCAAAGCCGGCCTTGTACACGCCGTTATTCACCCGGTCATAGACCATCTCGTTGATCGCATCGATCTCGGCGCGCAGCGGCTCCGGGTAGAAATCCAGGCCGGGATTTTCCGCCACATCATCGAATTCGCTGTTCAGCATGCGGATGATCTCGGCGGATTCATTGTTCACGATGGTCTGCTTCTGCTTATCCCACAGCACCGGCACGGTGACACGGCCGGTATAGTCGGGCTTCGCCTTCAGATAGACCTCGTAGAGCCGCTTCGCCCCGGTCAGGTCGTCAGGCTCGGAAAATTCCCAGCCTTCCTCCAGCATCAGCGGATCGACGATGGAGAGGGTGATGGCCTTCTCCAGCCCCTTCAGGGCACGGAAGATCAGCGTGCGGTGCGCCCAGGGGCAGGCCAGCGAGACGAACAGGTGATAGCGCCCGGCCTCGGCGGAGAAGCCGGAGGAGCCATCGGCCGTCACACTGTCGCGGAAGGAGGATTCCTCGCGCTTGAAGGCGCCGCCGGTCGATTTCGTATCGTACCAGACATCCTTCCACTCACCGTCCACCAGCATGCCCATCGGCCATTCTCCCTCTTGATTATGATGGTGCTGATGTTTGGCGGTACGCCGCGATTGCAAGGGATGCTAGGGTAAATGCCTCGCCATTGCCTTGATCCGGGACGTCATGCGCCTTCTGGTCCTTTTCGCCATCCTGCTCAGCCTGTCCGGCTGCGGCGTGGCCGCCGCCCCCTGCCGGGGCGTTTCGCTGGTGCTGAAAATGATCCCCTATGTCGGGCACACGGCGGCACAGCCGACCGACGCCTGCGCCGCAGCCATCGACCCCGAGCTGATCTAGGGACCTTCGCTAGCCCGTAAAGATGTGATTGTCCCAGCGCGCGTCAGCAAAACCGCTATTCAGCGCGCGGGTCCGCCCGGCAATGGGGTCGTACTCGACCAGCGCGCCCAGCCCGTTGCTGACGATGAAGCGGCCCGGCACCGGCGCGGCAGCAAGACCGCACCCGTCCGCCAGATCGAGCGGCTGCAGGGGCCGGCGCGTCGCCGCTTCCCAGAACAGCGCCCGTCCGCCGCGCGGCGAGGTAACGCCAAGGATGGTGCCCCCGGCATCGACGGCGGCACTGCCGCAATAGTTGCGCAGCCGCGACCAGGCGGCGTCCGGCATCTCCAGCAGCTCGATCTCCCGGCCCGGTCGCGCCAGCCCGACCAGCGGCACCAGATCGCTCGAGGGGCCTTCATACTGCATGGCGATCACCGTCTCGCCCGCCACCGTCACCGCCATATGACGCAGGCTGAGCTGGAAGAACTCGCCCGGCAGGCGGCGCTGCTCAATCAGGCTGCCGTCGCGGATATCGATGAAGGCAACGGAAGAGTCCATCGTATCGAGGTTCAGCTTCATGCGCTGCACCTCGGGATGGGTCAGGATACCGCCATTGGCGACGATCAGCGTGCGCCCGTCCGGCAGCAGGCGCAGATCGTGCGGGTCCATGCCGCCGGTCTGCCATTCGCCGATGCGGCGGTAAGAGTCAGTGGCATCATACAGGCCGATCAGCCCGCGCTTGCCCTCATAGTCGATCTCCGTCGCCAGCAGCAGCCGGCCGCCCTGCACGAACAGCCCATGCCCGGCAAAGGCCCGGTCCTCCATCGCCGGGATGGTGTGCGCGACCGTGCCGCGGGCGGCATCGACCACCAGCGCGAACCGGCCGGGCCGCCGCCCGAAGAACACGCCGTAGCGACCGTCCGGGCTGACCGCCGAGCCGTGGCCGCGCGCCGGCATCGGCAGGTCGAACTGCTTCGCCCCGGTCGCATCGAAGCCGCTGGCGTAGAAGCGCCCCTTCCGGTCGGCGCGGGCGCTGAGGAACAGCGACTCCCTGCCGCGTGCCAGCGCCTCGACGCCCGGCAAAGCCCCGGCGGCGGCGAGGCCAGCCAGCGCGGAGCCTGTCAGGAAGAACCGTCGGGAGATCGGCATGATTTCTTCCTCAGTCTCCGTCGAGCGCGTTGAAGCCGAGCGGGATATCCAGCGCCCCGGTCAGCCGTGTCGCCAGCAGCTGCTTCAGCGCCACTGTCTCCTTGGCCAGTTGCAGCAGCTTCACACGCTCCGCTTTGTCCTTCACCGCCTCCTTCAGCGGCAGGGACACCGAATCGGCAGTGGCGATGGTCTGCTTGAAGGCACGCCGGAACAGGTCGTCCAGCTTCCTGTCGCCGGCCACGTCGCGCACGAAATGGCCGAAGCCCTGGCCGCCGCCCTCGCCGAGATAAAGCGCTTCGGCGGCGCGCAGATTCACACGGATATTCTCCATCGAGCGGCCGCTGCGCCAGGATTCGCCAAGCTGCGGCTTCGCCTCCTTGGCGCTGCCGCCCAGCGGACGCGCCAGCTTGTGGTCGGCCACCAGTTCGACCGCCGTATGCAGGCTCTTGAACAGGTCCAGCGTGGCCTCGCTGGCGCTCTGGTAATGGGTGCCGGCCTCACCCGCCCTGGCCACGGTCTGCGCGTAATCCCCGCGCCAGGCGCGCAGCACATCGGTCGCCATGCCGGCCATGTTGCCGGATATCGCGGTCACCGTCTCGCAAGCAAAGCCGGCGGGCGGCGCATCGTCATACAACAGCCGTTCCAGCGCCGGCAGTCCCTGTACGGCAACGCTGCCGGTCTCGAAGGCGTGCTGGCTGATACGCTCCCGGTCGCCGGACTTCAGCATCTCGCCAAGCTGCCGTCCCACCGTGTTGCGGGTGTCCGGCCACATGGCAAAGCGCTGCAGCCGCATGAACAGATCGACCGGGCCGAAGCGGATATGCTGGACGCCCTGCCAGGCATCGGCCGCTTCGCCATAGGCCGTCCGCAGCGCTGCGAAGCCGGCATTGGACGGCGCGCCGCAATAGGCCCGCGCGGCCTTGTCGAGCCCGGCCATCGCCGTCTCCAGCGCCGCATAGCGCGGGATCACATGATGCTCGACCAGATCGGCATTGAGCTGCCGGTAGGCGCCGGCATCGATGGCCTGGGCAGGCCGGGCAGCCGGCAGGGCGGCCATCGCCGCCAGCGCCAGCATGGCCAGGACGGGCAATATCCGCAGTCGCATGATCTTTCTCCTAGAGCGAATGCAGGAAGGCCAGCAGCGCCTCGCGGTCGGCCTTGCTCATCTCCACCACCTTCTGCTTCGCCGCCTCGGCCTCGCCGCCATGCCACAGGATCGCCTCCAGCAGATTGCGGGCGCGGGCATCGTGCAGGAAGTAGGTGTGGCCGCTGACCGTCTCCGTCAGGCCAATGCCCCAAAGCGGTGGGGTGCGCCATTCGCGGCCATCCGCCTTGGCTTCCGGCCGGTTGTCGGCCAGCCCCTCGCCCATATCGTGAAGCAGCAGGTCGGTATAGGGCCAGATCAGCTGGAAGAACTGTTCCTCGCCGTCGAAATCGCGGGCCGTGACGAATTTCGGGCGATGGCAGGCGGTGCAGCCGCTCTCATAGAACATCTGCTTGCCGCGCAGCACCTTCGGGTCGTCCACATCGCGCCGGGCCGGCACGCCGAGATTGCGGGCATAGAAGGTGACGAGGTCCATCATCTGCTTCGTGACCTCGGTGCCTTCCAGCGCATCGTCGCCGGTCGGCGCCTCGCGGCAAGCCTTCTGCGCCGGTGTGCAATCGCCCCAGGAGGCCGGCACCATCGGTGTCGAGATACCGATATCGCCAGCAAAAGCGTGCGCCGATTGCTGGCGCACCGTTGGCTCGCCCGCCTTCCAGCCGAAACGGCCGAGCGACAGCCCGCCCTTCACGCTGTCCCACACGAGGTTGGGCCGGCCGGAAATGCCGTCGCCATCCTTATCGTCGGGGTCGGCCCAGGCGAGGATATCCTCCTCCGGTATCGCCTCCAGCAGGCCAAGGCCGATCATCGGCGAGGCCACGCGCGGCGACAGCATGATCTCCGGATGCATCGGCCCGTATTTCAGATTGGCAACGCTGTAGGTGGGTTTGCGCAGAGTGACGACCTCACCATCGGCCAGCGTGACCGGCACATCCTCATACTCGACGACCATCTCGCCTTCCGGCTGATGGCCCTGGATCGCGAAATTCTGCAGCTGCGTGCCATAGGTCGGATCGCCGATCAGCGCCGCCTCGCCCTTCGCCAGCAGGGAGCGCTGCGCCTCGTCCTGTGGCGGGATCGACAGGCGCAGAAACATCGAGACAGCCTGCTCCCCCACGGCCGGCGGGCCGCCGCGCCCGTCCTTCAGATGGCAGCCCTGGCAGGAGCGCGAATTGAACAGCGGCCCCAGACCGTCTGAAGATTCTGTGGAGCTGGGAGCCGACACCCAGATCTTGCGGAAGATGCCATCGCCGACCTTGAAATCCAGCTGCTTCTCGAATGCCATGTTGCCGGACGGATGCGAGAAGATGCTGGTGTTCAGCGGCTTGTAGACCGTTGCCGCCCCACCCTGGTTCTGCTCGAACTTCTCCGCCTCGGAGAAATCCTCCGTAGGCTTGGTGACGGCGGCGATGCGCGCTTTTTCCGCCTTGCTGCCCGGCGCGGCCGCGCCGGCCGTGTTCACCGCCAGCCCGAGAAACGAAACGACTGTCCCGGCAATCAACCCCAGCGAAACGGCACCCTGCACACCCGCCACAAAACCCGATCGATACATGCTCATCACAAAAAGTTGCGGAAACGAAAGGCGGAGCACCCCGCAGCGATACCGCAAGATGCTCCGCCGGCCTTTGGCCGTCTTGTCGGCTTACTGGAAGACGGCCGCCGGATTGTCGAGGCTATCGGACCCCTCGAAGGAGATCGGCTGCAGCTCCAGCAGCGCCACCGCGCGCTCGAAGGAACGGGTCTGCACGGTCAGCGCATCGATGACCGCCTGCAGCGTCGCGGCGCCTTCCTCATTGCCGGCGGCCAGCATCTGGTCATAGGCCTCCACCGTCTCGGCGCGCTGCTTCATCGCCTTCGCCGTCTTCAGCGTGGCATCCAGTGCCTGCCTGGTTTCGGTCGCCAGCGCCGGGTCGGAAGCACGCACCAGATCGTGCAGGCTGCGGCCGTTCACCACGCTCTTGCCGTCGATGCGGCTATAGCTGCCGAAATAGACCGCACGCATGCCGACGATGTCGTAATAATGCGAATTGTGGGTGTTGTCGGAGAAGCAGTCATGCTCCTCCTCCGGGTCGTTCAGCAGCAAACCCAGCTTCATGCGCTCGCCCGCCAGTTCGCCATAGGACAGGCTGCCCAGTCCGGTCAGAATGATCGACAGCCCGCCTTCCGGGCCAGCGTCCATCACCGCCTTGCGCGCCTCGCCATCGGCATCCCAATTGGCGACCATCTCTTCCAGATCGTCCAGCAACAGGTCGGTTGCCACGGTCAGGTACTGCGCGCGCCGGTCGCAATTGCCGTTGGTGCAGGCTTCACCCCTGGCATAATCGGTCCAGGGGCGGTTACCGGCACCCGGACCGGTGCCGTTCAGATCCTGGCCCCAGAGCAGAAACTCGATGGCGTGGTAGCCGGTGGCGACATTCGCCTCGACGCCGCCGATCTCCTGCAGCTTTTCGGCCAGCAGCTCCTTGGTGATGGTGGAGGCGTCGATCTCCTCCCCGCCATGGGTGATCTTCGGATTGCCGATCACGTTGGCAGTGTAGAGCGGGTTCTCATCGGAATCGGTGCCGTAGGAAGAATCGACATAATCGATCAGCCCCTCATCCAGCGGCCAGGCATTCACCTTGCCTTCCCAGTCATCGACGATGGCATTGCCGAAGCGATAGACCTCGGTCTGCTGGTAAGGCACACGCGCGGCCAGCCAGGCCCGCTTGGCAGCCTGCAGCGTCGCGGCGCTGGGCGCATCGGTCAGCGCCTGGACAGCAGCCTTCAGCTCCTTCGCCCGGACGAGGGAATCCGCATACATCGCCTCGGCAATGTCGGCATAATTCGTCAGCACGGCACGCACCGCGCCCTCGCTGGAAGCTGCCGATGCCGGCGCTGCCGCAAAGGCCAGCAAACCGGCCGCCGCGATGTCCAGAAAACTCCGTCTCATGCGTAAATCCCTTCCTGTATTTCGCTGGGCGTACGCCCGCTTCCCGCACAGTCCAGCGACCGGCTTCCATGACGGGCAACGCCCCAATGCTCATTGATCGGATGATAATGAGAGTGATTTATAATCTCAACAAATACCGGGTCATACCCGTAAGGACACATGGCCGCACCGCGTGCCTGCCATGCAAATCCGCGCTGCGGCATGGACAAGCACCGGCTTAGCCCCTAAGCAAGATTGGCTGGCCTGTCGCCAGCGCCCCCAGCCGCAACCGCCGGAGACGGATGGACGCGATCAAGAGCCAGTGGGCGGGTTTGCCGCCGAACGTGCGCGGCATCCTCTGGGTTGTGCTGTCCGGCCTGCTGTTCGCCAGCTTCATGGCCATCGTGCGCTATGTCGGCACGACCATGAATCCGATCCAGATGTCCTTCATCCGCTATGCCTTCGGCATGATGTTCATGCTGCCCTTCTTCATGCGCATGCAGCTGTCGGACTTCCGCGCCGCGAATATCAAGCTGCATGCGACGCGCGGCATCCTGCACGGACTGGCGGTGATGATGTGGTTCTATGCGATGAGCCGCATCCCCATCGCCGAGGTGACCGCGCTGGGCTTCACCTCGCCGATCTTCGCCACCATCGCCGCCGTGCTGCTGCTGGGCGAGCGCATCCGGATGCGCCGCATGATCGCAGTGGCGGGTGGACTGCTTGGCGCCCTGATCATCCTTCGGCCCGGGGCGGCGATCATCGACCCCGGCGCCATCGCCATGCTGGTGGCAGCGCCGATCTTCGCCTTCTCCGACGTCATGGCGAAGCTGCTGACGCGCAAGGAGAGCGGGCCCGCCGTCGTCGGTTACCTGTCGATCTTCGTGACGCTGGTGACGATGGTGCCGGCGATCTATGTCTGGCGCTGGCCGACACCGGAGGAATGGGCGCTGATGGCGCTGACCGCCTTCATCGCGACGCTGGGCCATCTCGCAATGGTGCAGGGCTTCAAGCTGGCCGATGTGTCGGTGACACAGCCGGCCAAGTTCCTGCAGCTGATCTGGGCGACGCTGATCGGCTTCCTGCTGTTCAGCGAATTTCCGACAATCTGGACCTGGATCGGCGCCGCCATCGTGGTTGCCGCCGTCAGCTATATCGCCCACCGCGAGGCCGTTGCCCGGCGGCACGAATAGACAAATATAATTTTCGCTACTTTGAATCGAATTTCCGTGCGCCCATATCTCTCAGACGCACTGATAAAGGCAGCCGATGACGGTCTTCGACACGAGCCGTACTGAGACTACCTACAGCCTCGGGAATGTCGCCTCGACCGATATACCCGACGAGCGACTGCGCGATCTCGCGGCCTACTGGCGCGAACAGCGCGGCGGCAACCTGCTGCCCGGCCGGGACGATGTGGACCCGCTCGACCTGCCGCACAAGCTGCTGCCGAGCATGATCCTGCTGGATATCGTCGGGTCGGAGCGCTATCGCCGGTTCAAATTCCGCCTGGTGGGCACCGCCATCTACACCCATGTCGGGCGCGAGTTGACCGGCCTGCATATCGACGAGGCGCTGCCGGAACCCTACCTGTCCTACGTCAGCTTCACCCATGCGACAGCGGCCGACCGGCGCTGCCCGGTCTATTCCGAGACGCTGTATCACGACCAGGGAAACTTCGTGAACGGCATCACCTACCGGCTGGTGCTGCCGCTGGCCAGCGATCACGAGACAGCCGACCGCATCATGGTCTGCCAGTTCTGGGTCCGGCGCGGCGACAAGAGCCGCTGGGAAGGCGACTGGCGCACCGTGCAGCCGCTCACCCAGCTGGTGGACTTCCCTTAGGATCAGGCGGACCGCAGCTTTTCCACCAGTACCGGCAGCGACTTGATGTCGAAGCCCTTGGCCGCTGCCTCGGCGACCACCGCATCGACATCGGCGCCATGCTTCAGCACCTGTGTCGCGCCATAGAGCAGATAGACACGCGTGCCGGTGCGGCAATGCGCCAGCACGGGCTTGCCGGCCCTTTCCAGCAGCGCGTCGAACGCCTCGACATCCTGCTTGCCGATGGTCGAGCTGGTGACCGGCAGGAAGTGATATTCCAGCCCCAGCGCCTCGGCCTGCGCCTTGGCGTCGGCCATCGCCATCTGCCCCGGCTCCTCATTGTCCGGCCGGTTGTTGATGATGGCGCGGTAGCCCATCGCCGCGATTTCCTTCAGCGAGGCCGAATCGACCTGTGCACCGGTATCGATCCCAGGCGCCATCTCGGTCGTCTTGAAGCTCATGCCCGTTCCTCCCCTTCTGTGGATTTTATGGTCGGCACTCCCGGCGTGCGCAGCGCGGCGATCAGCCCCATGACGAAGCCGATGCCGGCCGTCTCGGCATTATACAGCACAAGTCCCGCACCGCCGGCGGCCAGCGCCGTATAGGCCGCCCAGTTCTGCCGGCGCCACAAGGCATAGATACCGGCCAGCACCGCCAGGATGCCGAAGCCGCTATACTGGAAGAACAGGATCAGCCCGGTGCGCGGGTGGCACCACCAGGGCCCGTTCCCCGGATCGCAGAGATGGCCGATCCAGTGCTGCTGCACCACCAGATAGCGATAGGCAAGACCGAAACCGATGCCGGCCACCGCCCAGAGCAGCGCGCGGCGGCGCGATGGTGTTATCTGCAACACGTTGCCGGTTTCCTTCGAGGGTATCGCAAAACGTCCCGCAGGAAACCGGCCCCAGCCGTCCCGGTCAAGGGCTATCAGATAACAGCCAGCATCAGGCCGGCAGCGCAGCACGCCCCGCCGGCAGCGCGCGCCAGCACCGGGCGCCCGTTGCGCATACCGGCAAGGGCGATACCGATGCCGGCCGCATGCAGCAGCGCGGTCGCCACGGCGAAGCCCGCAAAATAGGTCACCCCGCCGCCATCGGCCGGCATCTCCAGCCCGTGCGCCATGCCGTGCGACACCGCGAAGACCGCGACGATGGCCGCCCCCGCCCAGCGCGGCAGCACCACACCGAACAGGGTCAATGCGCCCAGCACGATGACGGAACCCAGAATCATCGCCTCCATCCCCGGCATCGCCACGCCGGAAAGGCCCAGCAGCCCGCCCAGGATCATTGCGCCGACAAAGGCTGCCGGCCACATCCAGACCGATTTGCCGGATTGCTGGCCCGACCACAGGCCGACCGCCAGCATCGCCAGCAGATGGTCCGGCCCGGTGAGCGGATGCAGGAAACCATGTTCCAGCCCGTGCACGGCGCCGACTCCGGTATGGGCCAGCGCCGGCGTCGCAGCGACGGACAGCAAGAGGGCGAGGAAGGGGGTGGTCCTGTTCATATTCATTGCTCCCTTAGGCGGCTTGCTTAGGCGACGGGCTGGCCGGCGGGCACAAGGCCGCCCGCCTTCTCGATAAAGGCGGTGACGACCGGCACCCCCTCGCCGCTTTTCATGTTGGTGAAGACATAGGGCCGGTCGCCGCGCATGCGCTTCGTGTCGGCATCCATCACGGCGAGATCGGCGCCGACCAGCGGCGCCAGATCGATCTTGTTGATGACCAGCAGATCGGAGCGGGTGATGCCCGGCCCGCCCTTGCGCGGGATCTTCTCGCCGCCGGCCACGTCGATGACATAGATGGTGATGTCCGCCAGCTCCGGGCTGAAGGTGGCGGCCAGATTGTCGCCGCCCGATTCGATCAGGATGATTTCTAGGCCGGGGAACTTCGCGTTCATGTCGGCCACGGCGGCGAGATTGATCGAGGCGTCCTCGCGGATCGCCGTATGCGGGCAGCCGCCGGTCTCCACCCCCAGGATGCGCTCGGTCTCCAGCGCGCCGACCCGGTTCAGGATCAGCGCATCCTCCTTGGTGTAGATATCGTTGGTGATGGCGCAGATGTCATAGACGCTGCGGAAGCGCTTGCACAAAGCCTCCATCAGCGCGGTCTTGCCGGAGCCGACCGGGCCGCCGATACCGACGCGGAGCGGTCCATTGGGGGATCGGGTCATGAGCGGAACAGCCTCGTATATTGCGTTTCGTGTTTCATGGAGCCGATATCGGCGCGGAACATCGCCCCGCCGAGATCGTCGAGATCGCTGACCAGCGCCTGCCGGGCCGCCCCGGCCACAGCCGCTTCCAGCGCCACCAGCGCGCGCTGGCCATCGGTCTGGCCAAGCGGCACCAGCCGCACCCCGGCGGAGACCAGATTGGCGACGAAACCGTGCAGATAGGCTGCCAGAATGGCGTCCAGCGGGATGCCATGGCCGGCTGCCGCCGCGCCGACCGCGACCGGATAGGCGATGTCCGTGCCGGCGCGCTGCTGCACTTCGCCAACCGCCGCACAGGGCCAGGCGGCAGCGATGGCAGCGGCAAAGCTGCGGCCCTGCATGGCGGTTTCCAGATGGCGTTCGCGCGATGGCGACAGGGCCAGCGTCAGCCTGTTGACCGCTTCCAGCCGGTCCCACGCACCCGCTGCCGACGCACGCCAGGCCTCCGCCAGCAGGATCGCGTCATTGCGCCCGCTGCCCCATTCCAGCAGATCGCGCAGCCAGCCGGTCAGGCTGCCGAGGTCGCCGATATCGCCTACCTCCACCGCCCATTCCAGCCCATGGCTGTAGGAGAAGGCGCCAACCGGGAAGGACGGCGTCAGCCAGGTCATCAGCCGGTAGAGCGTGGCCTCCCCCGTGCCGTCAGTGGTGGTGATGGTGGCCATGGCCATGTCCATGCGAATGCCCATGTGAGTGGCCGCCGCCGGTCGGCACGTCGGCATAGGCGCCACCCTCCGGGTCGAACGGCCGGGCGACCGCCGTGACCTCCGCCCCCAGCCGCCGGGCCATGTCGGCCAGCACATGGTCGGCGCGGATCAGGATCGCCTCGCCTTCCAGCATCGCCGGGATATGCCGGTTGCCGATATGCCAGGCCAGCCGCAGCAGCGCATGCGCGTCGGCGCAGCGCAGTTCCAGCAAATCTTCCGGCGCCGCCAGCACTTCGATAACGCCGTCCTGCAGCGCCAGCCCATCGCCCTGGCGCAGATGGCGCGGCTCCGGCAAATCGAGCAGGAAATCCATACCCTCGTCGGTGGTCAGCGCGATGCGCCGCCGGCTGCGCCGGTCGAAATCCAGCGTCACCCCGCCCAGCCTTTTCTCCGGGTTCCATTCGCCGGCCGGCAGGACGAGGGTGGCGCGCTTGATCTGGTTCATCAGGTCCTCAGAACAGGAAATAGCGCTGCGCCATCGGCAGCACGGTTGCGGGCTCGCAGGTGACGATCTCGCCATCCACGCGCACCTCGTAGGTTTCCGGATCGACGGAGATTTCCGGCAGGTAATCGTTATGCACCATCGATGCCTTGGAGATGCCGCCGCGCGTGTTCTCCACCGGCAGCAGGGTCTTGGCGAGGCCGTATTTCTCAGCGATGCCCTCCTCCAGAGACGCCTTCGAGACGAAGGTGACCGCACTCTCGGTCAGAGACCTGCCATAGGAGGCGAACATCGGCCGGTAATGCACCGGCTGCGGCGTCGGGATGGAAGCGTTGGGATCGCCCATCGGCGCAGCGGCGATGCTGCCCATCTTCAGCACCAGGTCCGGCTTCACGCCGAAGAAGGCCGGGCTCCACAGCGCCAGGTCGGCAAGCTTGCCGGTCTCGATGGAGCCGATATGCGCGCTCATCCCATGCGCGATGGCGGCGTTGATGGTGATCTTGGCGATGTAGCGCTTCACCCGGAAATTGTCGTTCTCGCCGCTCTCCTGCGGCAGGCGGCCGCGCTGCACCCGCATCTTGTGGGCGGTCTGGAAGGTGCGGATGATCACCTCGCCGACGCGGCCCATCGCCTGGCTGTCGGAGGCGATGATGGAGAGCGCACCCATATCGTGCAGGATATCCTCCGCCGCGATGGTCTCGCGCCGGATGCGGCTCTCCGCAAAGGCCACATCCTCCGGGATCGAGGAATCCAGATGATGGCAGACCATGAGCATGTCGAGATGCTCGTCCAGCGTGTTCAGCGTGTAGGGCCGCGTCGGGTTGGTCGAGGACGGGATGACATGCGGCAGGCCGCAGACGGTAAGGATGTCCGGCGCATGGCCGCCGCCCGCCCCCTCAGTATGGAAGGCGTGGATGGTGCGGCCCTTGAAGGCGGCGACGGTATCCTCGACGAAGCCGGATTCATTCAGCGTGTCGGTATGGATCATCACCTGCACATCGAGATCGTCCGCAACACCGAGGCAGCAATCGATCGCCGCCGGGGTGGTGCCCCAGTCCTCGTGCAGTTTCAGCGCCATCGCGCCGGCCTTCACCTGCTCCACCAGCGCCGCGGGCAGGGCGGCATTGCCCTTGCCGGCGAAGGCCAGGTTCATCGGGAAGGCCTCGGCGGCCTGCAGCATGCGCGCCATATGCCAGGCGCCCGGCGTGCAGGTCGTCGCGTTGGTGCCGGTCGAAGGGCCGGTGCCGCCGCCGATCATGGTGGTGACGCCGCTCATCAGCGCCTCCTCGATCTGCTGCGGGCAGATGAAATGGATATGGCTATCGATGAAACCGGCGGTCAGGATCTTGCCCTCACCGGCGATCACGTCGGTCGTCGGGCCGACGATGATGGTCACGCCGGGCTGGATATCCGGGTTGCCGGCCTTGCCGATTCCCGCGATGCGCCCGTCGCGGATGCCCACATCGGCCTTCACGATGCCCCAGTGGTCGATGATCAGGGCGTTGGTGATGACGGTATCGACGGCGCCGCCCGCCCGCGTGACCTGCGACTGGCCCATGCCGTCGCGGATCACCTTGCCGCCGCCGAACTTCACCTCTTCGCCATAGATCGTGTGGTCCTTCTCCACCTCGACGATCAGGTCGGTATCGGCCAGCCGCACCTTGTCGCCCACGGTGGGTCCGAACATGTCGGCATAGGCGCCGCGCGAAATCCTAGCCGGCATTGTCGCCTCCCTTAAGGGTGCCCATGACCTTCTGGTTGAAGCCGTAGATTTTGCGTGCGCCATCCACCGGCACCAGCGCTACCTCCCGACTCTGCCCCGGCTCGAAGCGCACCGCCGTGCCTGCCGCGATATCCAGCCGCTTGCCATAGGCCGCCTGCCGGTCGAAGGACAGCGCCGCATTGGTCTCGTAGAAATGATAATGGCTGCCGACCTGCACCGGGCGGTCGCCGGTATTGGCAACGGTCAGCAGGGTGACGGGTCGGCCTTTATTCAGCTCGATCTCGCCATCGGCGGGGAAGATTTCACCGGGGATCATGTGCGCCTCCCTCAGCGGATCGGTTCATGGACGGTCACCAGCTTGGTACCGTCGGGGAATGTGGCTTCCACCTGCACGTCATGGATCATCTCGGCGACGCCTTCCATGACCTGCGCGCGGGTGATGACATGGGCGCCGGCCTCCATCAGTTCGGCGACGGAGCGCCCGTCGCGGGCCCCCTCCACCACGAAATCGGTAATGAGGGCGATGGCTTCGGGATGGTTCAGCTTCACCCCGCGTTCCAGCCGCCGCCTGGCCACCACCGCCGCCATGGCGATCAGCAGCTTGTCCTTTTCCCGTGGCGTCAGATTCATCGCTCCCCCCTCAGCACATCCAGGCGCGCGGCATGGGCTGCCCGCGCAAAATTTGCAGCAGATCGATCAGCGCGGCGCGCAGCACGATGCCGGTGCGCGCCACCAGGCGCGCATGCAAAAGCCCGTTCCAGGCGCTGGCCCCGCCCTCGACCGCCGGATGATGCTCCAGCACGGCGCGGACCGCGTCGAGGCGCTCCTCGGCATCGCCAGTGACATGGAGCAGCGCGGCGACCGCCCGCCCACCGCCGGCAACCGCCGGCCGGTCGAGCAGGGTGGCGACATCGCCTTCCAGCCGTGTCGTATCCGCGAACACCAGATGCCCGGCGCGGCGCACGCGCCAGCGATCGGCGAACTGCCCGTCCGTCACCTCCTCGCCGCGCGCGGTGCGGCCGAAGATGGTGGATTCGACAATCAGCAACGCCCCGTCGGCGGCGACATCGGCCTCCAGCCGGCGGCCGAAGCGCCCGCCCTGGAACAGGATGGTTTCCTGCGGCAGCCAGTCGAGCCGCCCGCCCGCGCCGACCTCCAGCCGGGTTTCCATCAGCGCCTCGCCCTGTGGCGACCGGTAGATCTTCTCCGCCGCCTGGCTGGTGGCGACAAGATGCGCGCCCGCCCCCGCCGCGACGCCGACATGTAGCCGGTCGCCGCCGGTCATGCCGCCGCCGGTATTGATGAGGATGGCCTCCAGCGCCGTTCCGGGGGTCTTCGGCAGGCGAGCCTTGGCGGAGCCTTCCTGGTAGAGCCGGTCCAGCCTTGTGTGCCCGGCCACCAGCTTCGCCGAAATCTCCATCCGTCCACGCAGCCGCTGCAGCGGCGGCAGTCCCCCCGGATCAGACCGTGAGATAACGTCGAACATCGCTCTCCACCAGCTCGGCCTTGGTGCCCGAGAGCACGATCTCGCCCCGGTCCATGACGGCGAAATCGTCGGCCAGGTCACGGGCAAAGTCGAAATACTGCTCCACCAGCAGGATCGCCATGTCGCCGCGGTCGCGCAAGAACAGGATGGCCCGGCCGATATCCTTGATGATGGAGGGCTGGATGCCCTCGGTCGGCTCGTCCAGCACCAGCAGCGAGGGCCGCATCACCAGCGCCCGGCCGATGGCAAGCTGCTGCTGCTGGCCGCCCGACAGATCGCCGCCACGCCGGCCCAGCATGGTCTGCAGCACCGGGAACAGCTCGAAGATATAGTCAGGGATGGTGCGCTCCCCGCGCGGCAGCGGGGCAAAGCCGGTTTCCAGATTCTCCTTCACCGTCAGCAGCGGAAAGATTTCCCGGCCCTGCGGCACATAGGCGATGCCGCGCCGCGCCCGGTCGAACGGGCGCAGGCCGGTGACCGGCTTGTCGTTCCAGCCGATCTCGCCCCGGCTGACCGGGTGATGGCCGACAATGGCGCGCAGCAGGCTGGTCTTGCCAACGCCATTGCGGCCCATCAGGCAGGTGATGCGGCCAATCTCGGCCTTCAGCGAGACCTTGCGCAGCGCCTGTGCCGCCCCGTAATGCAGATCGACATCCCGGACATCCAGCATGATCAGCGCCCCAGATAGACTTCAACGACACGCGGATCGGCGCTGACATGGTCGAGCGTTCCCTCGGCCAGCACCGAGCCCTCATGCAGCACCGTGACCTTCACGCCCAGATCGCGCACGAAGGTCATGTCATGTTCGACCACGACGACGGAATGGGTCTGCGCGATCTCCCGCAGCAGGTCGGCGGTTTCCGCCGTTTCCGCGTCGGTCATGCCGGCCACCGGCTCGTCCACCAGCAGCAGCTTCGGGTTCTGCGCCAGCAGCATGCCGATCTCCAGCCATTGCTTCTGGCCGTGCGACAGGGCGCCCGCCAGCTCGTGCCGCCGGTCCTTGAGGCGCACAATGCCGAGGATTTCCTCGATGCGGTCGCGCTCCTCCCCTTCCCTGTGAAACAGGGTCGCCAGCGGGTCGCGCCGCCCCTCGATGGCAAGATCCAGATTGTCCCAGACGCTGTGGCTCTCGAACACGGTCGGCTTCTGGAACTTGCGGCCGATGCCCAGCTTGGCGATGGCCGCCTCGTCCTGCCGTGTCAGGTCCACTTTGCCGTCGAACACGACATCGCCCTCGTCGGGCCGGGTCTTGCCGGTCACCACATCCATCATCGTCGTCTTACCGGCACCGTTCGGGCCGATGATCGCCCGCATCTCGCCGGGCATCACGGTGAAGGACAGGCTGTTCAGCGCGCGGAAACCGTCGAAGCTGACGGTCACCCCGTCGAGATAGAGCAGCGCGCGGGTCATCAGGTCGGAGGTCATGGCGCTACTCCGCCGGTTCCGGCGCCGGATCGCGGCGCTCTGCTTTGCCGGACTTCTTCTTCATCAGCTCGGACGCCGTGCCGACGATCCCCTTCGGCAAGAACAGGGTGACGGCGATGAACAGCCCACCCAGCGCGAACAGCCAGATTTCCGGGATGGCGGCAGTGAAGTAGGTCTTGCCGAAATTCACCAGAATCGCGCCGACCACCGGCCCGATCAGCGTGCCGCGCCCGCCGACCGCGACCCAGATCACCATCTCGATGGAGTTGGCCGGGCTGAACTCGCTGGGGTTGATGATGCCGACCTGCGGCACATAGAGCGCGCCGGCCACCCCGGCCATGCAGGCCGACAGGGTGAAGACGAACAGCTTGTAATGCTCCACCCGGTATCCCAGGAACCGGGTGCGGCTCTCGGCATCGCGGATCGCCACCAGCACCTTGCCCAGCTTGGAGCGGATGATCGCCCGGCACAGCAGGAAGCCCAGCGCCAGCGCCAGCGCGGAGGCGAAGAACAGCACCGCCCGCGTGCCCGCCGCCTGCACCGGATAGCCGAGAATATCCTTGAAGTCGGTCAAGCCATTATTGCCGCCGAAGCCCATATCGTTGCGGAAGAAGGCCAACAGCAGGGCGAAGGTCATCGCCTGGGTGATGATCGACAGATAGACGCCGGTGACGCGCGAGCGGAAGGCGAACCAGCCGAGCGCGAAGGCCAGCGCGCCGGGAACCAGCACCACCATGATCGCAGCGAACCAGAACTGGTCGAACCCGTACCAGTACCAGGGCAGCTCCTTCCAGTTCAGGAACACCATGAAGTCCGGCAGCTCGGGATGGGCATAGACGCCACGCGTACCGATCTGGCGCATCAGATACATCCCCATCGCGTAGCCGCCGAGCGCGAAGAAGGCGCCATGCCCTAGCGAGAGGATGCCGCAATAGCCCCAGACCAGATCGATGGAGAGGGCGAGCAGCGCGAAGCACAGATACTTGCCGACCAGCGACACGACATAGTTCGGCACATGCAGCGGGTGGCCCGCCGGCAGCAGCAGATTCAGCGCCGGCACCAGGATGCCGACCCCCAGGACGATGGCCAGGAAGATCAGCCCGCCACGGTCCAGCCCGCGCACGAGGAAACCGCCCTTCATTGTTCCCCGGGTCATTGCTCAACCGCCCGGCCCTTGAGGGCGAACAGCCCGCGCGGACGCACCTGGATGAACAGGATGATGAAGACCAACACCAGGATCTTGCCCAGCACCGCGCCCGCATAGGGCTCCAGGAACTTGTTCACCACGCCCAGCGTGAAGGCGCCAACCAGCGTGCCCCACAGATTGCCGACACCGCCGAAGATGACGATCATGAAGCTGTCAATGATGTAGCCCTGCCCCAGATTGGGGCTGACATTGTCGATCTGCGACAGTGCCACCCCGGCCAGCCCGGCCACGCCGGACCCGAGGCCGAAGGTCATCGCATCGACCCAGGGTGTGCGGATGCCCATGGAGGCCGCCATGCGGCGGTTCTGCGTCACCGCGCGCATCTGCAGGCCCAGCGGCGTCTTGCGCAGCATCAGCATCAGCGCGACGAAGACGATCAGCGCGAAGATGACGATCCACAGCCTTCCATAGGTCAGCGAGATCTGGCCGAGATCGAAGGCGCCGGACATCCAGGACGGGTTGCCGACCTCGCGGTTGGTCGGGCCGAAGATGCTGCGCACCGCCTGCTGCAGCACCAGCGACAGCCCCCAGGTCGCCAGTAGAGTCTCCAGCGGCCGGCCATAGAGGAAGCGGATGATGCCGCGCTCGATAGCGATGCCGATGGCACCGGCCACCAGGAAGGCCAGCGGCAGCGCAATCAGCACCGAGACGTCGAACAGGTAGGGAAAGGAGGTGCGGATCACCTCCTGCACCACATAGGTCGTGTAGGCGCCGATCATCACCATCTCGCCATGCGCCATGTTGATGACGCCCATGACGCCGAAGGTGATGGCAAGGCCGATGGCTGCCAGCAGCAGCACGGAGCCGAGCGAGATGCCGTAGATCGCGTTCTGCAGCACGCCCCACCAGCGCAGGTTCGCCTGGATTTTCTGCGCGACCGCCTGGGCGGCCTCGGCCACCGCCGGGCTGGCATTCGCCGAGACCTGGCCCAGCAGCGCCAGCGATTCGCGGCCGCCGCGCCGTTCGATCACCTGCAACGCCGCCAGCTTGATCTCGTCGCTGGCGGTACCAGCCAGCTGGATCGCGGCCCTTGCCTCCTCTAGCGCGCGGCGGACGGCGGCGTCGCTTTCGGCGGCCAGCGCCGCCTCCACCGTGTCCAGCGCGTTCTCGTCGCGGCTCTTGTACACGGCCTCGGCGGCCACCATGCGGATTTCGGGTTTCGG
Source organism: Oceanibaculum indicum P24 (assembly GCF_000299935.1). Taxonomy (NCBI): domain Bacteria; kingdom Pseudomonadati; phylum Pseudomonadota; class Alphaproteobacteria; order Rhodospirillales; family Oceanibaculaceae; genus Oceanibaculum; species Oceanibaculum indicum. Next base: position 74,706 of record NZ_AMRL01000015.1, read on the forward strand.
GCTCATCAGCGTCAGGGTGCCAATGGCGGCGCGTACGGCCCGGCGCAGCCGGTTATTCACGCGGATACGCTCATAGGCACCGGAAGCTTCTGTGCCCAGGCTCTCGCCGGTCAGCGGGTCGGTCAGGGCCAGGTTGCCGCCGCGCTCCTGCGCGATCACCACCTTGCCATCGGCCTTCGCGGTATAGAGGTTGCCATCGCCCAGCGCGGCCAGGGCCGGCACCGCCTCGCTGGCGCCACTCGCGGCCAGCGCATCGACCGCTTTTTCCAGCTCGCTGTAACCCTTGGCATCGCCCAGCGCCTGGATCAGGGCGGGAATATCGGCCTGTGCCGATGCGGGCGGAGAGGACGCGACGAGCCCGCACAGCAGCACGGCCATCGCATACACGAAGTGACGCAGCACCAGCGCCTCCCGAGGCTTGTTCTTTGATCTTTTGGCGGGAGAGACGGCCGGCGGCGCTGCCGCCGGCCTCTCCATGCTTACGTCAAGGCGTCAGCTCGCGCCGCCGCACTTGCCGGTCTTGACGTTGAAGTTGCCGCAGGACAGCGGCTTGCGCCAATCGGAGATCAAATCCTTGCTGTCCGGCAGGAAGTCGGACCATTCGTCGCCGACCACCAGGCCCGGCGTGGACCAGACAGTGTCGAACTGGCCATCGGCCTGCACCTCGCCGATCAGCACCGGCTTGGTGATGTGGTGGTTCGGCATCATCGCCGAATAGCCGCCGGTCAGGTTCGGCACGGACACGCCGATCAGCGAATCGATGACCGGGTCGACGTCCACGGTGCCGGCCTTCTCAACCGCCTTCACCCACATGTTGAAGCCGATATAGTGCGCCTCCATCGGATCGTTGGTAACGCGCTTCGGGTTCTTGATGAAGGTCTGCCACTTCTTGATGAAGTCCTTGTTCTCCGGCGTGTCGATGGACATGAAGTAGTTCCACGCCGCCAGATGGCCGACCAGCGGGCCGGTATCGATACCGGCCAGTTCTTCCTCGCCGACCGAGAAGGCGACGACCGGGATATCCTCGGCCTTGATGCCCTGGTTCGCCAGCTCCTTGTAGAACGGCACGTTGGCATCGCCATTGATGGTCGAGACCACAGCGGTCTTCTTGCCGGCCGAGCCGAACTTCTTGATCTCGGCGACGATCGACTGCCAGTCGGAATGACCGAACGGCGTGTAGTTGATCATGATGTCGGAAGCGGCCACTCCCTTGTCCTTGAGGTAGGTCTCCAGGATCTTGTTCGTGGTGCGCGGATAGACATAGTCGGTGCCGGCCAGCACCCAGCGCTGCACGCCTTCCTGCTTTGCCAGGTAATCGACCGCCGGGATCGCCTGCTGGTTCGGCGCGGCGCCGGTATAGAACACGTTGCGCGAGGATTCCTCGCCCTCATACTGCACCGGATAGAACAGGATGCCGTTCAGCTCCTCGAACACCGGCAGCACGGATTTGCGCGACACGCTGGTCCAGCAGCCGAACACGGCGGCAACCTTGTTCACGGTCAGCAACTCGCGTGCCTTCTCGGCGAACAGCGGCCAGTCGGAAGCCGGATCGACGACCACCGCCTCCAGCTTCTTGCCGAGCAGACCGCCCTTCTTGTTCTGCTCTTCGATCAGCATCAGCATGACGTCCTTCAGGGTCGTCTCGCTGATCGCCATCGTGCCCGACAGCGAATGCAGGATGCCGACCTTGATGGTGTCCTGTGCCTCGGCCTTGCCGGTCATCGCGCCGAACAGCAGCGATGCGCCGACCATAAGTCCCGTCAGGAGCTTTGCCCCTTTTTTCCCAGCCATTTCTCGTCTCCCAGTTATTCGCGGTTCCATGCCGCATTGCAGCAAGAACGCAAGGCGCGTGCCACGGAGACGCCATCTTCGTTAATGGCGGGAAGCGTTAAACATTTTTCCTGAATTGTGCCTGTTCGACCGATGGGCGAATCATCTCGCGCCGCACAATCTTTGAGCAGCGGCGAAAGAGACTGTCTAAATTTTAGACGATGCTAATTCCGCGTTCCCTCATCATCGCGCAGCGACAGGTTGGCCAGCCGCTCGCTCAGCAGGGCCAGCGCGGTATGGTCGGCCCCCTTGCCCAGCATGGTGTCGGCCGAGGCCCACAATTCCCGGCACAGCGCCGCGAAGGGTGTGGGCACGCCGCGCGCCTTGGCGACGTCGAGGGCGATGGAAAGGTCTTTCACCATCAGGTCCAGCGCGAAGCCGGAATTGAAGGCGCCGGACAGCACGAACTGCTTGAACTTCTTCTGGGTGCTGTTGTTCATGCCGGTAGAGGCATTCAGGATATCGACCATCACCTCCGGATCGAGGCCAAACTTCTTGCCGACCAGCATCGCCTCGATGCCGATCAGGAAGCCGCCGGCAGAGACCAGATTGTTCAGCGCTTTCATGGCCTGGCCGCAGCCCAGTGCTCCGGCGCGCTGCACCTTGCCCATCGCCTCCAGCACCGGCCGGGCGCGGTCGATATCCGCCTCGGCGCCGCCGGCCATGATCGCCAGCTCGCCAGTGCGCGCCCGCGCCACGCCGCCGGAGACCGGCGCGTCGATGATCGCGATGCCGCGTTCGTTCAGTGCCGGTTCCAGCGAGATCGTGACGTCCGGCACGCCCGAGGTCATATCGATGACAAGGCCGCCCTTCGCCATGCCGGCGGCGACGCCGTTCTCGCCCAGCAGCACCTCGGAGACGATCTTGCTGGTCGGCAGCATGGTGACGACGATGGCGCAGGCCCGGCCCAGCTCGGCCAGGCTGGCCGCCGTCTCGCCGCCCACTTCCTTGGCGAATTTGGCGCTCTGCTCCGGCCGGCTGTCATAGACCACGACCGTGAAGCCCGCCCTGGCGAGGCAGGCTCCCATCGGCCAGCCCATCATGCCGATGCCGACCAGACCGATTTTCGTTTCCGCGCCCATGTTTGGTTCCATCCCTTTGCTTGTCCGATTTGCGGGCAAGCCTAGGGGCGGGATTCGGCCAGCGTCAACGGCCAAGGGCGCCACGCCGCCCCGGCCCCGGCGCATGGGTCGTTAAGCGGATGCCTTAGCGTATCCCCGCGCGCAGGAAGGCCTGGATGAACTGACGCTGGAACAGCAGGAAGGCCACCATCAGCGGCGCGATGGTGAACAGGGTAGCCGCGCTGATGACGGCGATGTTCACGCCGCTCTCCGGTGCCGCGAACAGCGACAGCCCCACGGTCAGCGGCCGCGTCTCGTTGGAGTTGGTGACCACCAGCGGCCACAGGAAATTGTTCCAGTGGGTGGCGATGGAGACCAGCGCATAGGCCAGATAGACCGGCTTTGCGGCGGGGATATAGACGCGCCACAACACGCCGGTCCAGCCGCAGCCCTCGACGCGGGCCGCCTCCTCCAGCTCGCGCGGCACGCCCTTGAAGGCCTGGCGCAGCAGGAAGATGCCGAAGGCGCTGGCCATGTAGGGCGCGCCGATGCCCAGCACCGTGTCGAACAGGCCAAGGCGCGAGACCATGGCGTAATTCTCCACGATCAGCACTTCCGGCAGGATGAACAGCTGCAGCAGCACCAGCATGAACAGCGCGTCGCTGCCGGGAAAGCGGAAGCGCGCGAAGGCATAGCCCGTCAGCGTGCAGAAGAACAGCTGGCCGGCCAGGATCACCGTCACCAGCAGCGTGGTGTTCAGGAAATAGCGCGGCCAGGGCGCGCCTTCCCAGGCGGTGCGGAAATTCTCCAGCGTCACAGGGGCGGACAGGTCGAAGGACAGCGCACCCTGCGGCGTGTGGAAGGCGGCCCACACGGCGAAGACCAGCGGGGCGATCCAGATCAGCGCCAGCAGGATGGCGCCGAGCGCATCCAGCGTCAGGAGGGCCCGGCCGGCGAATGCGCCGGTGGCAGGCCGTGCCGTGACGATATCGGTCATAGGCGGCTTCCCCTTACCGGTAATGGATGCGCCGTTCCAGCACGGCGAACTGCAGCACGGCAAGCAGGCCCAGCACGATCAGCACCAGCACGGTCATCGCCGCCGCCGAGGGCCGGTCGAAATAGCTGAAGGCCATCTCCCAGATCCAGTACAGGATCAGCTTCGAGGCATTGTCCGGCCCGCCCTTGGTCAGGATGAACAGATGGTCGATCAGCTTCACTGAGTTGATCAGCGCGTTCACCATGACGAACAGGGTGGTCGGCATCAGCAGCGGCAGCAGGATGCGCCGGAAATAGGTCCAGCGCCCCGCGCCCTCGATCAGCGCCGCCTCCTTCAGGTCGGGCGGAATGGTCTGCAGGGCGGCCAGGTAGAAGATCATGAAGAAGCCGGCCTCCTTCCAGATCGTCACCATGATGATGCTGCCCAGCGCGGTTTCCGGCTGGCCCAGCCAGTTGACCCCGCTGAAGCCGAACACGCCGAACAGCCGGTCCAGCACGCCGATATCCGGGGTATAGAAGAATAGCCACAGATTGGCCGCCGCCACCATCGGCAGCATGGTCGGGGTGAAATAGGCGATGCGCACCATCGCCCGCGCCGGAATGCGGGCATTGGCCCACAGCGCCATACCCAGCGCCAGCCCGATGGACACCGGAATGGTGACGCCGGCATAGATCAGATTGTTGGTGACCACCTGCCAGAAGCTGGGGTCTGAGAACAGGTACTCGTAATTGTCGAGGGCGACGAACTGCGACGGGCGGCGCACCGTGCCCTTGGAGAACAGGCTGGCCCACAGCGTCGCCACCGTTGGCCAGAAGGCAAACAGCGACAGCATGAAGACCGACGGCAGCACCAGCAGCGAGCCATAGATCGCCAGCTTGCGGCTTTCGATGCGGTCAAGAAGCGGGGCGTCGGTCATCGTCGCGGCCTTCGGAAAGAATCACCCCCGGCACCCAGTGAAGCCGGGGCCGGGGGTGACGGTTAGCGATGCTTACCGGAACGGCTTCAGCAGCCGCTCGGCATTGGCCTGCGCGTCCTTCAGCGCCGCTTCCGGCGTCTGACGGCCGGTCAGGGCCGCCTGGATGGCGTTGTTCAGGCCCTCACGCACGCGGCCGGTCTCGTAGGTCGAGAATTCGGCAACGGCATGCTTCAGCTGATCGCGGGCAACCAGCGCCGGCGGGAACTCGGCGGCGTACTTCTTCAGCGATTCGGTCTCGTAGGAGGCCGGGCTGATGCCGACATAGCCGGTCGCCTTCGACCATTCGGCCGCGCGCTCCGGCGCCGTCATCCAGCGGATGAAGGTCAGCGCGGCCTTGCGCTCGGCATCGGTCGCCTTCTTGAACAGGTAGAAGTTACCGCCACCGGTCGGCGAGCCGGGCCGCTTCTTGGCCGGCAGCATGGCGACGCCGAAATCGAACTTGGCGCCGTTCTTCACCGCCGTCAGGTTGCCGGTGCTGTGCCACATCATCGCGGTCTGGCCCTGCAGGAAGGCCTGGCGCAGCGTGCCCCACTCGACGGTGCCTTCCGGCATCACCTTGTGCTTGGCGCCGAGGTCGCGCCAGTACTGCAGCGCCTCGATGGCGGCGGGATCGTCGAAGAAAGTCTTGGTGCCGTCCGGCGACATCAGCTCAAGGCCGTTCTGGATCGCCAACGCCTGGTACATCCAGTAGGGATAGCCGGTGGACGGGATCATCACGCCCCAGCGGCCGTCCTTGGTCAGCTTCTTGGCGGCTGCCGTCATCTCGTCCCAGGTCTTGGGCGGCTGGTTCGGGTCGAGGCCGACTTCCTTGAAGGCGTCCTTGTTATAGTACATGACGATGGTGGAGCGCTGGAACGGCACGCCCCAGACCTTGCCATCGACGGTGCCATTGGCCATCAGCCCCGGATAGAAGCTGTCGAGCCAGGCCTTCTCCTCCGGCGTCGAGACGACATCGCTGAACGGCACGATGACGTCCTGCTCCATCAGGTCATAGACGTCGATGGAGAACATCACCGAAAGCTGCGCCGGCTCGCCGCTCTTCAGCGCCGATAGGGCGCGGACGCGGGTGTCATCATAGTTGCCGGCGTAGATCGCCTTCACCTTGATGTCCGGATGGCCTTTCTGGAACTCCTCCACCATGCCATCGACAACCTGGGTCAGCGGGCCGCCGACCGCGATCGGGTAGTACATGGAAAGCTCGACATCGGCCATGGCGGGTGAGGCCATCCCGGCGAGCGCGGCGGCAAATGCCACCGCCCTTACGCGCTGCATCGTCATGTGTCACAATCCTTTCATCATCCAGCCTACGGGTGATCGGCCCCCGCAAGGGACCGATGGGCCAGCGGGACCTTGCCCGTTCCGCTGGCCCGTTGCTCCGCCCGCCCGCCCGAGGCCTTTGGCTCGGGAACCAGCGGGTCGGAAAGTCGTCGTCCATCAGCGGCATCGAACAGATGCCGGCTGGCCGCCTCCCAGGTCAGGGCGGCCTTGCCGCCGCGCACCAGCGCCGGACGGCCCGGCAGCTTCGCGATCAGCGCACCGGCCTCGCCCGCGCAATAGACCAGCGTCTCGCCGCCCAGGAATTCGATGCCCGTTATCTGCACCGGCAGGGATGGTTCGCCCGTGCCGGCAAGGCGCAGATCCTCCGGCCGCACACCGATCAGCACGCCAGCACCACCCGACGCAGCCCCCTCGCGCAGCCCCACCGGCAGCCGCTCCGCCGGCAGCAGCGCCATCGGGGGGCTGCCGACGAAGCCGGCGGCGAAGGCACTGACCGGGCACTCATAGAGTTCTTCCGGCATGCCCTGCTGCTCGATCCGCCCGTCCTTCATCAGCACGATGCGGTCGGCCATGCCCATCGCCTCGGTCTGGTCGTGCGTCACATAGATGACCGTCATGCCGAGATCCTGCTGCAGCTGGCGGATTTCCTGCCGAACCTCATGACGGAGCTTGGCGTCCAGGTTGGACAGCGGCTCGTCCATCAGGCACAGCGGATGGCCGGCGACGATGGCGCGGGCCAGCGCCACACGCTGCCGCTGGCCGCCGGACAGCGCCGCCGGCTTGCGGTCCTCATAACCCTCAAGGCCGGTCAGCCGCAGTGCCTGGCCGAGGCGCGCCTGCCGTTCGGCGCGCGGCAGGCGGCGGACCTTCAGCCCAAATACGATGTTCTCGGCGACGCTGAGATGCGGGAACAGCGCATAGGACTGGAACACCATGGACAGGCCACGCTTGGCCGGCGGCAGCGCCGTCACATCCTGCCCGTCGATCAGGATACGCCCCGCCGTCGGCGTCTCCAGCCCGGCGATCAGCCGCAGCGTGGTGGACTTGCCGCAGCCGGACGGCCCCAACAGCACGACGAACTCGCCGCGCCCGATGACCAGATCGACACCGGCAACGCCACGGCTGTCGCCCCAGCTCTTCTCGACCGACTCCAGGGTGATGAAAGGGGCTGCGCTCATGCCGTCACCTCCTGCCCGGCGACGATCAGCCTGGCGCTGGATTTGCGGATCGCGGCCGCGATCTCCTCCGGCGGGGCCGCGTCCATGACGATGATATCGGCGTCCCACAGTGCCCCGCCCTGGGCGGCGGCCAGCCGTCCGACCTTGGACACATCGGCGACCAGGATGGCGGTGCGGCAGCTCTCGCGGATCGCCTCGCGCGCCGCCACCTCCTCGCGGTCGAAATCCAGCAGCGTGCCGTCGCGGTCGATCCCGCCGACGCCAAACACACCGAAATCGGCGCGGTAACTGCGGAACATCGTCTCGACATCGTGCCCCAGAAAGTCGCGGTCCGGCAGGCGCAGCACGCCGCCCGGCAGGACGATGCGGTTGGAGCGCGCCGCCGACAGCGCGACCGCGACATTCAGATTGTTGGTGACGATGGTCAGGTCCTCGTGCCCGGTCATGGCCAGAGCCACCTGCTCCGGCGTCGTGCCGATGCCGAACAGTGCCGAGGCGCGGCTGGGGATCAGCCCGGCGACAGTGGCGCCGATGCGGCGCTTTGCCTCCAGATTGGTGACACGGCGCGATTCATAGGGCGCGTTCAGCGTGGTGCCCAGCAGCTCCGCCCCGCCATGGCGGCGGCGCAGGATGTTGGCGTCGCACAGGCTGTTCACATCGCGCCGGATGGTCTGCGGCGTGACCGCGAAATGGTTCGCCAGCGCCTCGATGGACTGGAAACCTTCACGCCGGATCAGCGCAATAATATCCGACTGTCGTGACGACAGGTTCATTTGAACGGAAATCCCCCCGGTTCGATCTTTTTTCAGGAGTATATCCGTCGAATGACCGCATCGCGACAGTAAGGTTACATTCAAATGAAAATTCGTATGTGCGAACGCGCTTTCTGATATTCAGGCCGACAGTGCTGCCGCCAGATGGTCGGCCAGCAAAGCCGCCGCCGGTGTGAGCGTTGCGGCGCGGTGCAGCCTGATCTCCGCAACCGGCAGGGACGGCACCCCGTCCAACGGCGACAGCGCCCGCAGGCCCGGCGGAAAAGTGGCGGCCTTCACCACAGTGACCGCCAGCCCCTGCGCCGCGACCGCTGCCACCGCGCCAAGGCTGTGGCTGACAAAGGCCAGACGCCACGGCCGCCGAGCCGCATCCAGGGCTTCCAGCACCCAGCGCCGGAACAGGCAGCCCTGCGGATAGAGCGCCAGCGGCAACGGGTCGATGGTTTCCACCGCACGGCCGATGCCGGCGGCCCAGACCGGGCGTTCGCGCCGCAGCAGCTGGCCGCCGCCGGTGCCTTCGGGATGCATGGCGATGACAAGGTCGTAGGCTTCGCCCAGCCGCTCGATCATGCTGCCGGTCAACCCGGTCTGCATCTCGATATCGATGGCCGGATGCGCCTCTGCAAACCCCGCAAGGATTGGCGGCAGAAGACAGGTACCGTAATCCTCCATCACGCCGATCCTGACCGCGCCCCGCACCGCATCGGTGCGCAAGCGCCCTACCGCTTCTTCTCCCAGCAACAGGATGCGGCGGGCATAACCGATCAGCCCCTCCCCGGCGCGGCTCAACCGAACACCGCTTGATGCGCGTTCGAACAGTTCGACACCCAGCCGCTCCTCCAGCCGCCTGATCTGCATGCTGACCGCCGACTGTGTGCGGTTCAGCTGAACCGCCGCGCGGGTGAAGGATTGCTGCTCCGCCACGGCGACGAAGGCACGAAGCAACTCCGGTTCAAGCATCGAGGCGTTCATCATGATTGCTTATCCATGCCATCAAGAACATTCGTTTTCCTGATGATACCCCTGCCCCTAGCCTGCCCGGAGTCCTTTCTGTTCTGGGTAAGGGGTAGTTCCTTGGGTGAACTGGCCGGAGTACTGGCCGCCATTGCATCCAGCGCACTTGGCGGCACTGCCGTGGGCGCGACGCGCTATGTCGTCGGCGCGGTCGATCCGCTGACGCTTGGCGCGCTGCGCTTCGGCATCGGCTTCCTGTGCCTGCTGCCCATCGCCCTGGCGCAGCGGGAGGCTTGGCCGGCACGGCGCGACTGGCCGCGGGCGGCGGCGCTGGGGTTGCTGTTCTTCGGCCTGTTTCCGGTGCTGTTCAACGCCTCGCTGCTCTATACGACGGCGGCGCGGGCGGCACTGGCCCTGTCGACCCTGCCGCTGCTGACCATGCTGGCCGGGGCGATCCTCGGCGTCGAAGCGCTTACCGCACGGAAGAGCGCCGGTGTGGCGCTGGCCATGGGCGGTGTCGCGCTGGCACTGGCCGCCGGCCTTGCGGACGCCCCGGCTGGCGCGTGGCGCGGCGATCTGTTGATGGTCGCCGCCGCACTGTGCATGGCGCTTTACAGTGTCTGGGCCCGGCCTGTCATTCATCGCTCCGGTCCGGTGCGCTTCACCCTGCTGGCGATGGGGACCGGGGCCACCTGCCTTGGCCTGCTGGCCGGCATCGGCGGCGGTTTCGCCGCACTGCCCGGCTTCGGCTGGCCGCAATGGATCGCGGTTTTCTATCTCGGCCTGTTCGGCAGCGCGCTGATCTTCTTCCTGTGGGCCTTCGCACTGGGGCGCACCACGCCCACGCGGGTTGCGGTCTCCGTGACGGTCAATCCGGTCACCGCGGCGCTGCTGGGCGCGCTGCTGCTGGACGAGCCGGTGGGCTGGAATCTCGTCCTTGGCCTCGTCACGGTATTTTCCGGTATATGGCTGGCCGTCACAGCGGGAAAGCCCGCCGGAACCGCCGCACCGCACAAAAGGTAATACCAGCAGATTTGCTCTAACACCCTGTCCTGAAACAGGCTTTTTTACTGTTTCCCCGATGCGGGCGATGCGGATATTGTGACGCGCACTAGCTAAAGCAGGCGGAAACAAGCCCATGCAGTCGGCACCAGACGAAACCCGCTTCGCGGAAATGGTCTTCCCGGAGCTGGCGAACCACTATGGCACGCTCTATGGCGGCAATGCGCTCAGCCTGATGGGCAAGGCCGCCTATATCGCCGCCAGCCGCGCGGCGCGCTGCGACATCGTCATGGCGTCCAGCGACAAGATCGCCTTCCACCGCCCGGCCCGGGTCGGCCAGCTGATCGAGCTGATCGCCCGCGTGACGCGGCGCGGCCGCACCTCCATGACGGTGTCCGTCGAGGTGCATGCCGAGACGCTGGCCACCGGCGAGCGGACGATGACCATGAGCGGCACCTTCGAGATGGTCGCCGTGGACAAGGAAGGCCGCCCGACAGCGATACCGACCAACGACCCAGATAAGACTACGACAACCCCATAAAAGATCGAGGAACTGCCCCGTGAAGACGCACAGCGTTCGCACTTACAAGTCCGCCGAGAAGCTCGCGCGTGAGGACCAGCTGGCCTGGAAGATGGCCGCAATGGCGACAGACCCCGTGCCGGTGGATGCCGATGTCGCGGAGATGATCGGCAACCGCATCATCGACAATGCCTCGGTGGCCGTCGCCTCTGTGGCTCGACGCCCGGTGGCGAGCGCGCGTGCCCAGACCATGGCGCACCCCTACAGCCCCGGCGCCACCGTGTTCGGCCTGCCCTCGGACAAGCGCTTCTCGCCGGAATGGGCCGCCTGGGCCAATGGCGTTGCGGTGCGCGAGCTGGACTATCACGACACCTTCCTCGCCGCCGACTATTCGCATCCCGGCGACAATATCCCGCCGGTTCTGGCTGTCGCCCAGCATGTCGGCCGCAACGGCCAGGACCTGATCCGCGCGCTGGCGGCGTCCTACGAGATCCAGGTCGATCTGGTGAAGGGCATCTGCCTGCACGAGCACAAGATCGACCATATCGCCCATCTGGGCCCGTCCGCCGCCGGCGGCATCGGCGCGCTGCTGAACCTTTCGACCGAGACGGTCTATCAGGCGATCCAGCAGGCGCTGCACACCACCACCACTACGCGCCAGTCGCGCAAGGGCGAGATTTCCAGCTGGAAGGCCTATGCCCCGGCCTTCGCCGGCAAGATGGCGATCGAGGCGGTGGACCGCGTGATGCGCGGCGAAGGCGCCCCGTCCCCGGCCTATGAGGGCGAGGACGGCTTCATCGCCTGGCTGCTGAGCGGCCCGAAGGCGGAATACAAGGTGCCGCTGCCGGAGAAGGGCGACGCCAAGCGCGCCATCATGGACACCTATACCAAGGAACATTCGGCGGAGTACCAGAGCCAGGCGCTGATCGACCTGGCCCGCCGCATGGGCCCGAAGGTCGGCGACTTCGCCAAGGTGAAGAGCATCGTCATCCACACCAGCCATCACACCCATTATGTGATCGGCACCGGCGCCAACGACCCGCAGAAGATGGACCCGAAGGCCAGCCGCGAGACGCTGGACCATTCGATCATGTACATCTTCGCGGTCGCTCTGCAGGACGGCGGCTGGCACCATGAGCGCTCCTACGCGCCGGAGCGCGCGGCGCGTCCGGACACAGTGGCGCTGTGGCACAAGATCAGCACCGTCGAGGACCCGGAATGGACCCGGCGCTATCACTCGCACGATCCGAACGAGAAGGCGTTCGGCGGCCGCGTCGTGGTGACCATGGAGGATGGCTCCACCATCACCGACGAGCTGGCCGTGGCCGATGCCCATCCGCTGGGAGCACGGCCCTTCGCCCGGCCGCAATATATCGCCAAGTTCCGCACGCTGGCGGAAGGCATCGTCGCGGCGAGCGAGCAGGACCGCTTCCTCGAAGCCGTCGAGAATCTGGCGAAGCTGAGCGACCTCAGCGCCCTCAACGTAACCGTCGAAGCCGCCAAGCTGGGTGCCCCCCGGCCGACCGGCATCTTCGACTGGAAATAACGGAAAGGGAGACATGACCATGGCGGATAATCCGACCTTCAAGCCGAAGAAATCGGTGGCGCTGTCCGGCGTCACCGCCGGCAACACCGCGCTGTGCACCGTGGGCCGCACCGGCAACGACCTGCATTATCGCGGCTACGACATCCTGGACATCGCGGAAACCTGCGAGTTCGAGGAAATCGCCTATCTGCTGGTGCATGGCAGCCTGCCGACCCAGCCGCAGCTCGATGCCTACAAGACCAAGCTGAAGGCGCTGCGCGCCCTGCCGGCGGCGGTGAAGGACGTGCTGGAGGCGATCCCCGCCTCCGCCCATCCGATGGATGTGATGCGCACCGGCGTCTCCGCGCTGGGCTGCGTCCTGCCGGAAGCGCATGACCACAATCATCCGGCGGCGCGCGACATTGCCGACCGGCTGATGGCCTCGCTGGGGTCCATGCTGCTCTACTGGTATCACTATGCCCATCGCGGCCAGATCATCGAGCTGGAGACCGACGATGACAGCATCGCCGGGCACTTCCTGCACCTGCTGCACGGCAAGCCGGCATCGGAATCGCATATCCGGGCGATGCAGACCTCGCTGATCCTCTATGCCGAGCATGAGTTCAACGCCTCGACCTTCACCGCGCGTTCCATCGCCGGCACCGGGTCGGACATGTACTCGGCCATTGCCGGCGCCATCGGCGCGCTACGCGGGCCAAAGCATGGCGGCGCCAACGAGGCCGCCTTCGATATCCAGCAGCGTTATGCCGATGCCGACGAGGCGGAGGCGGACATCCGCGCCCGCGTCGAGGCGAAGGAGGTCATCATCGGTTTCGGCCATCCGGTCTATACCGTGTCCGACCCGCGCAACGAGGTGATCAAGCGCGTCGCGCACAAGCTGTCGAAGGAAGCCGGGTCGATGCAGATGTTCGACATCGCCGCGCGCATCGAGACGGTGATGGCCGATGTGAAGAAAATGTTCCCGAACCTCGACTGGTTCAGTGCCGTCTCCTACCATTTGATGGGCGTGCCGACGGCGATGTTCACCCCGCTGTTCGTGATCTCCCGCACCTCGGGCTGGGCGGCGCATATCATCGAGCAGCGCATCGACAACAAGATCATCCGCCCGTCCGCCAATTATGTCGGGCCGGAGAATCTGACCTTCGTGCCGATCGGCCAGCGCGGCAAGAAGGCCGCGAAGAAAGCCGCCGGCAAGAAAGCCTGAGGAGAAGATCATGCCCTATCTGATCGCCGACGATTTGCCGACGGAGCCAGCCGGCCAGCGATTCCGCAAGCTGGTGGAGCGCCCCGGCATCCTCGGCATTCCCGGCAGCCATAACGGCATGGCGGCGCTGCAGGCAAAGAAGGCCGGCTTCGAGTCGCTGTACCTGTCGGGGGCGGCGATGACCGCCTCCATGGGCATCCCCGACCTCGGCATCATCACCGTGGACGAGGTGTGCTTCTTCATCCGCCAGGTGGCCCGCGCCAGCGGCCTGCCGGTGCTGGTGGACGGCGACACCGGCTATGGCGAGGCGTTGAACGTCATGCACATGGTACGCAGCTTCGAGGATGCCGGCGCCGGCGCCGTGCATATCGAGGACCAGCTGCTGCCGAAGAAGTGCGGCCATCTGAACGACAAGAAGCTGGCCGACGCCCGCGACATGGCGGCCAAGGTCGCCGCTGCCGCGAAGGCCCGCCGTCACCTCTACGTCATCGCCCGGACCGACGCGGCCGCCAGCGAAGGGCTGGACGGGGCGGTCGCCCGCGCGAAGCTGTACATGGAAGCCGGCGCCGACGCGATCTTCCCGGAAGCGCTGAACAGCGCCGAGATGTTCCGCGAGTTCGCCAAGCGGATGCCCGGCGTCCCGCTGCTGGCCAACATGACGGAATTCGGCCGCACGCCTTTCTTCACCGCCAAGGAATTCGAGGAGATGGGCTACCGCATGGTGATCTGGCCGGTCAGCAGCCTGCGCGTTGCCAACAAGGCGCAGGAGAAGCTGTACGCCACGCTGAAGCAGAACGGCTCGACCGAGGCGATGGCCGGCGAGATGCAGACCCGCGCGGAACTGTACGACACCATCGGCCTGGCGAAGTACGAGGCGCTGGACGCCTCCATCGTTGCGACCGTTCTGCCGTCCTGATCGGCGAACCAAAGGCTGAAACAAAATGACGCCGCAGCGGGGACAAAGCTGCGGCGTCAGTCGTTCTGCGGGGGAAAAACGTAGAGCCTGAGAGGGCTGGCGGGAGCCTAGACGGTAATATCCAGACGGCCCGAGGTGGCAGCCTGTGCGGCGGGCGCCGGTTCCTCGGCAGCCGGCGCGGGCGCACTGGTTGCCAGCTGCTGGCGCAACTGATTGATATTATCGAGATTGGCGTACATGCCAGTGACGCTGGCCTGCGCTACCGTCGCCATAGATTGATAAACGAAGCCGATCTGAGACATGGCTTTCTCCATATCCTATATCGTGCGGCTTTCTCGCACGCGCTAATGTAACTTTAGATAAAATGTATTTTATAGGCAATTCATTTTTTATTAATCATGATTTTAGCCAACCGCCATCCTGTAACAGCTTGATACAATTTGTGATTCGTCTGTTGGCGGGTTCTCGTGCATGGTCCCAGCCTGACGCTACTCGCCCAGCCAGCGTCACTTTCTCGTAATTATCAGGAGCTGTTTCAGGCATGTGCGGAATCATCGGCGTGGTCGGCAAGGCCGACGTGGTGCCCTCGCTGATCGAGGGGCTGAAGCGGCTGGAATATCGCGGCTATGATTCCGCAGGTATCGCCACGCTTGTGAATGACAGCATCGAGCGCCGGCGCAGCGAGGGCAAGATCGCCCGGCTGGAGGAGAAGGTCGCCGGCAACGGCATCCATGGCGATATCGGCATCGGCCACACACGCTGGGCGACGCATGGCGTGCCGAACGAGCGCAACGCGCACCCGCATGCCACCGACCGCGTGGCGCTGGTGCATAACGGCATTATCGAGAATTACCGCGAACTGGCCGCCGAGCTGTCGGCGCTGGGCCATGTGTTCGCCAGCGAGACCGATTCCGAGATCGCGGCCCACCTCATCACCCGCTACCTGAACGAGGGCATGACGCCGCAGCAGGCGGTCGCCACGGCGATCAAGCGCATGGACGGCGCCTACGCGCTGGCGATCCTGTTCAAGGGCGAGCACGACCTGATCGTCGGCGCGCGCAAGGGCAGCCCGCTGGCCGTCGGCTGGGGCGAGGGCGAAATGTATCTGGGCTCCGACGCACTGGCGCTCTCCCCCTTCGCGCGCCGCATCTCCTATCTGGAGGAAGGCGATTGGGTGGAGATCAGCCGCGCCGGCGCGATCTTCCATGACGAGCAGGACCGGGTGGTGGACCGCCCGGCCAAGCCGACCGCCCTGTCGGGAGCGATGATCGGCAAGGGCAATTACCCGCACTTCATGCTGAAGGAAATCTACGAGCAGCCAGGCGTCATCGGCGACACGCTGCGCAGCATGTGGAACCCGGCCAGCGGGGCCATCGACCTGCCGCCGCTGGATATCGACCTGGCCGCCATCAGCCGCATCACGCTGGTCGCCTGCGGCACCTCCTATCTGGGGGCCATGGTCGCGAAATACTGGTTCGAGAAGGTGGCGCGCATTGCCGCCGATATCGATATCGCCTCGGAATTCCGCTATCGCGACACGCCGCTGGAGGCAGACGGGCTGGCCATCTTCATCTCGCAGTCCGGCGAGACCATCGACACGCTGGCCGCCTTGCGCCACGCCAAGGAGGCGGGGCAGAAGACCATCGCCATCGTGAACGTGCCGGAAAGCACCATGGCGCGCGAGGCGGACGCCGTGCTGCCGACGCTGGCCGGGCCGGAGATCGGCGTTGCCTCGACCAAGGCGTTTACCTGCCAGCTGGTGCTGCTGGCCTGCCTCGTCATCGCCACGGCGCGGGCACGCGGCGCCATCTCCGGGGCAGAGGAGGCGCGGCTGTCCAACGCCATCGCCGAGGTGCCCTCGCGCGCGGCCGAGGTGCTGAACGGCGACGAGGCGATCCAGGCGCTGGCCGCCGAGGTCGCGGAGGCGCGCGACGTGCTCTATATCGGCCGCAACACCGGCTACCCCATCGCGCTGGAAGGAGCGCTGAAGCTGAAGGAAATCTCCTACATCCATGCCGAGGGCTATGCCGCGGGCGAGCTGAAGCACGGCCCCATCGCGCTGATCGACGATACGGTGCCGGTCATCGTCGTCGCCCCCTCGGACGCGCTGTTCGAGAAGACCTTCTCCAACATGCAGGAGGTGATGGCGCGCGGCGGCAAGGTGATCTTCATGTCCGACGCCAAGGGCTGCGCCCATATCGGCAAAGAGGCCTTCGCCACCATCGAGCTGCCGCACGTCCATCCCTTCGTGGCGCCGATCCTCTATGCCATCCCGGTGCAGCTTCTGGCCTATCATGTCGCCGTCATCAAGGGCACTGACGTCGATCAGCCACGCAACCTCGCCAAGTCGGTGACGGTGGAGTAACGGGGTAGCGGCGTTCCGTCGCCTCGCCATCCCCCCTTCCATCTGACAGGATGACCTCCAGCAACAACATGTTCCGGGGGGAATGAGGTGAGCTGGGTTCGGGCTGTTTCCCTTCTTCTGCTGCTGGCCGGCGGGGGCGCTGCCTACTGGTACGCCACGCGCCCGGCAGCCGTTACGGTTGTCGCGCCGATCCGCGGCGATGCGGCGGAAATCGTCTATGCCTACGGCGTCATCGAGCCGCGCAGCTGGGCGAAGGTGACCTCGCTGGTGCGCGAGCGCATCGTCACGGTCTGCAATTGCGAGGGCGAAACCGTCACCCAGGGAACAGAGCTGGCGCGGCTGGACGATACCGAGGCGCGGGCCACCCTGGCCGAGCTGCGCGCCCGGCTGCGCCTGGCAAAATCCGACTACGAACGCATCTCCACCCTTGTCACGCGCAACATCGTCAGCCGCAGCGAACTGGACCGCGCCACCAGCCAGGTCAGCCAGATCGAGGCGCTGATCTCCGGCCAGGAAGCGCGGCTGGGTTCCTACATTCTGCGCGCGCCCGGCGATGGCATGGTGCTGCGCCAGGATGGCGAGGTGGGGGAGATCGCCGAGCCTGGAGACGTGCTGTTCTGGGTCGGGCGGCCAACGCCCTTGCTGGTGGTGGCCGAGGTGAATGAGGAGGACATCCCCCGCGTCGTCACCGGCCAGCGCGCCCTGCTGCGCAGCGATGCCTTTCCCGACCGCATGCTGGACGCGACGGTGGACAGCATCACGCCGAAGGGCGATCCGGTCGCCAAGACCTACCGGGTGCGGCTGGCCCTGCCCCCCGATACGCCGC